>NZ_BAACAP010000223.1:0-97314 GCF_045865695.1 Scytonema hankhaensis NUACC26 | reverse complement strand
GGACGGAAGAATACCATTTGATCTAAGGTCATATCAATGTGGTAGTAATTCCCTTTATACGCACCCAATCTTTCTCCCAATTCTGCCGGACTTTCTACACGACGTGCAATTATTGCGTCTTTCACATTCGGCGCGTATTCTGCTAATTTGTCAACAACCCTATCTGCAACTTTGTTCTTGAGTTCATCTGTCCAACCCGTTCCTTTTAATCCCGTACCATTTGCATTGGCAATTTGATATGGGGCAAAAAACTCAATCCATACGGTGTGTTTTCCTGGTGGTGCCATTGTCGGATCTAACATTGTTGGCACAACTACGTACATGGATGGATCGGAATCTGGAATTTCTCCCAAAGTGCATTTACTATGAGCTTGCTCAACATGGGCGATAGAATCAGCAATTAGTACGGAACCAATCAGATATTCATCTCTATGTTGATAGCGTTCAAACCGTGGGGCTTCATTTAAAGCTAAGTCTATCTTGAGGATAGTTTCGTTGTTATTCACAATGCGACGTTCTAATCTTTCCCTTAAATTAGGATCGGCAGCATTGATATCGCTTGTATCCACTAATTGTAAAAAGACTCGCTGAGCATCAATATTAGAGATGACTCCATGTTTAGCACGATACTCTGTACCATTTTCGAGTTGGACGCCGACTGCACGACCGTCATCTATCAAAATCTTCTTAACTTGGCTATCTGTTAAGATAGTACCGCCCTTACTTGTTACCAAATTGACTAGAGCTTGTACTAATGCCCCAGTACCGCCACGAGGTCTTGCCATACCGGGGTCGTGACGCATTGCCATCATAATCGCACCAATGGCAATGGTTTTTTGTGAGGGCGGCGCACCTAATTCAGCCGCAAGTCTTGCAAGAGGTGCTTTCAAAAATTCCGAATCAAACCACTCATTCAGAAGATCCTCTGCACTAGTCATCATGTTGCGAACAAAGTCCAGCGTTTTATTAGCAGAACCAATCACTGAAAATAAATCTTTTATCTTGGCGATATCGTAGTTGCCTAAAATATCTAATACTGATTTTGGTGGTGCGTTGAACATGGGAATCATTGCACCAAGTGCTCGCTGCCAATACTTTGTATATTCTGCATATTTTTTGGCATCGCGATCGCTATATCGAGCAATTTCTGCACAAGTTTTTTCTAGCGACTTATGACCTAAGAAGTACTTCCCGTCAGGATGGGGGCAGAAAACAACTGGATCGCACTCTAAATATTCTAAACCATACTTGTGTAACTCTAATTCTTCTACAACTGGCCCCAAATGAATAAACTCGTGGTCAATAGCACACAAGTTAAATTTAAATCCTGGTGCTTCCTTCGGCAAACATTCCTCCGTTGTAGCCGCACCACCGGGAACAGAACGCTTTTCCAATAACAAGACGCTGTAACCAGCTTTTAACAGGTAGGCAGCACAAACTAACCCGTTGTGTCCTGCTCCAATAATTACAACATCATACGCTTGCATAGTTGATTTTTAGCCACTAGATTTATTTCAAATACTAGAAAACTCTGAGTAACCTTTCATCACTCGTGAGTTATAAAAGTTAACCTTTAGAGAGATATATTGAGACTTAGATCCCCGACTTCTTCAAGAAGTCGGGGATCTAAATACACTAAAGGTTCACCCCTAACATTATTTAACCTAAAAGCTCCCTTCCAAAATCCAATTTATTGATTTTAAACCACTGGTCACTGGTCACTGTACAGAAGGTAGATGTTTTACATAAGCTTCTATCAAAAGTCTGAGACTTTCCTTTTGAACTTTCATCTCTTTAACACGTAAAACCATATCCTCAAACACAAAATATGGTAAAGCGAGCAGTTCTTTTACCTTTTCCATTAAAGCAACAACTATATCTAGAGCAATCCCTTCTCCCTCAGTGCAGTTGAAATTTTCTAACATCACGGGTTTATCTTGAGTGCGGGGACTAACCATTGCTGCAAAACATACCGATTGAGTCTTGCCTCGATCTTGTACCAGGATTTTTCCATTAAATGTCATCTTACCACTTCCTGGCAGATAAATTTGTATTTCTTGTGGCTTAAGGGTAACAATTCTGTCATCTACATTCAAATAAAAATCTTGCATTTGGCTGCGAATGTAGTTAGACTTCAACGCATTGTTGATATCTACTTCTGTCAGCACAACACGAGCAGTTGTATTGACTGGCTTATTAAGTTCAACCTGACCAAATAAAACACTTAGAGGATTTACAGAAACACCATCTGTTTGTAGTACCAACTCTTGTACTCGGATGTTTTTTATGACTAGCCCTCGACCTGCAACCGAAACTCCATCAGCTTCTCCCTGAATTATCTTCAGCAGGTCAGTTTGCACATCTACTTCTATTTTGTCAACACTATCCATCTGCTGAGATAGCGTCTTTTCAGCAACTTGTGACAGCATTTGTTCTTCAATTTTTTGCTGTTCTAACATAAATTCACTATCTCCCTACATCTCTTATCGCCTAATCTAGACGCGGATAGTTAGGAAGTGTATCTACATGAAGATATAGAAAATTTTATCCATTGCTAATACTTTTTATAACCATCTTAACCCCACCTGAAGGAACAATAGTAATTCCCCTACGTACTGGACTGACTGGACTATTGTCAGCAAGTGCTAATTGAAAGCGCGACAAAATTGTTGCTAACACTAATTTTAGCTCGTACATGGAAAATGCTGTACCAATACAGCCGCGATAACCTCCACCAAAAGGTAAATATTCATAAGGTGAAAATTTCTGGTCTAAAAATCTTTCTGGTAGAAATTTTTTGGGTTCTGGGTAAGTTTCAAGACGTTGATGTGCTAAGTAGATACAGGGTACTAAAACTGTCCCAGACTCATACTTCTGACCTGCAATCTCTACTTTATCTTTAACCATTCTAGGCGTACATATTAAGGCAATAGGATGCACTCTCAGAGTTTCTTGACAAACAGCACTCAAGTAAGGGAGTTGAGTTATGTCTTCGGGATTAGCTCTATTGTCTAGACTATTTAATTCTTCTAACAACTTATCTTTAACTTGTGGGTGAGAGTGAATTAAATAAAATACCCAAGTTAAAACAGCAGCTGTGGTTTCATATCCTAAAAGTAATAGTGAGACTAATTGGTCGCGTAACTCAATATCTGTCATTTTTTGTCCGTCTTCGTCACTCGCTGACATTAACAGGCTGAGAACATCTGTACGATAACTGCTGTCTAAATTCTCATTTTCTAGGCGGCGTTCCGAAATTTCAGCATAAATCAGTTTATCAATTTCCTCAATCCGTTTTTTGTAATTTCCCCAAGGACTCCACGCACCTAAATCTTTTTGTAGTGGTGGAAAGAAAAATAAAGTAGAATATAATGGTTTTGTGATATCTTCTAATAATGAAGTGAGTCGTTCTCTTAATTTTTGATAGCGATCGCCTGGACGAAGACCAAATACAACTTGCAAAATAATTTGCAAAGTGATATCCGGCATGATTTTTTGCATGGAAACTATTGTCCCTATTTGCCAGTTTTGTGTGGCTTCTTCGGTAATTTTACAAATAGCTCGACTGTAAGTTTTCATGCGATCGCCATGAAAAGGCGGCATTAATAACTGGCGCTGTCGGTTGTGCGATCGTCCTTCTTGCAATACTATAGAATTTGAGCCAAACAAAGGTTCAAAAACATGAGTTGCTTTCTTGAAATCTAGCTCTTTAGCAGGGACTGCAAAGCAATCTGCAATAGCTTGAGGATGACTAAAAAATACTACAGGTGGTGAATTAACTCCTAATACCCGTACTGAAAAGGGATCGCCATATCGAGCAGCACTATTTTCTAAAAACTTTATAGGATTGACTATTAATTGTAATGTCTGTAGTAAGGGGAATTTCATAATAAAAAAATCTCCCAAAATTTCTTGTGGTGCGGTCTTCTAGGCAATTTCTTGTGGTGCGGGCTTCTAGCCCGCTACTAGTATAAGACGGGCGGGGACGCCCGTTCCACAAGATTGGGGTTTCTGTCCCACAAGATTGGAATTTTGGTATTAACTAGGAATAGATTCCAAAAGTTGAGATTTAATATTACGAGGGCTTGTGACTGCCATTTCGATAGGACGATGAGGACCTGTAACTAATCCACGGCGTTTTGGTTTGATATCATCCTTGGTCACCAGCGCCAAGTCAAGTTGAGACAGAATGGTTGCCAATACCACTTTCATTTCAAACTGAGCAAATGCAGTACCAATGCAACGCCTCACACCACCGCCAAAAGGTAGATACTCGTATGGCGAAAATTGCCTTTCTAAAAAACGTTCTGGTTTAAACCGCTTGGGTTCGGGGTATAAGTCCTCGCGCTGATGAGTGAGGTAAATTGAGCCAAGTAGAATCGTACCTGGTGCAAGGTCATAACCGCACATAGAGACAGGTGTTTTGACTACCCGTGGAAAGGTCAGCATTCCTACTGGGTAAATCCTGAGAGTTTCACAGCAAACGGCATTGAGGTAAGGTAACTTCAACAAGGTACTATAGTCTGTGCGATCGCATGGCAGCGCCGCCGTACCCGGCTTATCGCTCAACGAATCGAGTTCTGCTTGCAGTTTTTCTCTGACTTCGGGTAGCTTGTGAATCCAGTACATTGCCCAAGTTAGAGCTGTTGCGGTTGTTTCATGACCTGCTGTGAGTAAGGTCATTAACTCGTCCCGTAATTCATCATCCGTCATCGGCTGACCATCTTCATCTGTAGCAGCCATGAGCAAGCTAAGGATATCAGTGCGCGATGAGTCTGGTTGTTCTCGTCGTTCTTGAATTTCCTCTTGCAGCAGTTGGTGAACTTTTGCTTTATTACGAAGAAATCTTCCCCAAGGGCTTTGCGGTCCTAAATCTTTTTGTAAGGCAGGAAAATAAAGTTGAAGAACTCTTATGGGAGTACTTTCGCGTTCATCTAACAACAGACATAAAGTTTTTTCTATTTCTTCAGCGCGATCGCTATTATACAATCCAAACACGGCTTGCATGATAACTCGCAAAGTAATTGTTTGCATTGCATTTCTCAAAGAAAATGGCTTATCTATTTGCCATTGACTCATCACTTCTTCAGTGACTTGACTCATCACTTGTCCGTAGACTTTCATTCTATCACCGTGAAACGGAGGCATTAATAATTGCCGTTGTCTTCGGTGTGATTCTCCGCTTACAGTAATCACGGAATTCTTTCCAAGCATTGGTTCAAAAACAGTATTCCAATCACTAGGTGCTTCAAATTCTTTGGTGTCACTTGTTAATATTTGTTGTAGTGCTTGAGGATTGCTGACAAAAACAACAGGTCGTATCAACTGTAGCGTGAAGATATCACCGTAGCGTTTAGCACAGGATTCCATTTGCGACATAGGGCTGAGAATCCAATGCAGAATTTGGATAAGCCCTGGAGTTCGGACAGTGTTTGGTAGTTTCATCATATCTTGTTTATCGTACTGACTTTCTTGCCAATGAAACTAACTTTAGATAAACAATTTTCTTAAATTTGATAGATTAGCTACCTATCATAATTTTCTTAGACTTTCAAAATTTATAGCACTTCTCACTTGAATGAAGTATGTATTCATCTGCGTTCGTCTGCTACAGGCTGCAGTTCCATATTTTTTGCAATATTTTTACACCTGTATTCTGCTCATAAATCCACTCTCAATCTTGTTACCATACAGTGATACGGCTTCAGCCCTCATACCCTCGGCTTATCGCATTTCCTCTGTTCTCTTAACCTTTCTTTACATAGCTCCTTTATTGTCGTCCGATCGCTGCTCTGGAATAAGAGTAGAGCGCTCGTAGCGGCAATGAATTTAAACAGCTTTATTTTTTTATGTTAGCTGGTATCATCAATTTACTAAATATTGCTAATAGGAATCTGGAATCAAATTCTATACATTTGTAGCTCTGTATAAACACTGTTCATAAAGGATATGGATAAACTTTCTCAATTAGAATCTCTCAATACTCAATTGGATATTTTACGCTATCAGACACGAATGTTGCTCGAATTCGATAAAATATCAGTTGACAGATATGAATATGCCATTAAAATTATAGACGAAATTGGTGTAGAGTGAGGTGGATGGATTAAAAAAATTAGCCGAACAGTTATTCAACTCTATCAAAAGATTGTCAGCGATCGCACTTTCATAAAGTAAATCTTAAATTGCCGAATGTATTGTGTGGGTTGGGTCGAACAAAGTGACACCTAATAATTCGATGAAATGTTGGGTTTCGTTCCTCAACCCAACCTACTTTTCATAATTTTCTTAGACTTTTAAAAGTTATAGCACTTCTCACTCGAATGAAGTATGTATTCCTCTGCGTTCGTCTGCTACAGGCTGCGGTTCCAATTTTTAACAACCAACTTGATGGGACAATTAGGACCTGTTACCAAACCACGACGTTTTGGTTTTACTTCATAAGTATCGACTAAAGCTAAATCGTAACGTGACATAATTGTCTTTGACGCTGGTGTGCTTCTCCACTTATGGTGAACACAGATTGTTTCCCAACTAACGGTTCAAATTCTGTGTTTAACTCTCCAGGAGATGTAAATTTTTCTATATCGTTGGTTAAAATTTCTTGCAAGGCTTGAGGATGACTTGTGACTACTAGAGGTGGAGTGTTGCGACCTAACTGTAGAGTAAATATGTCCCCGTAACGTTTGGCGCATTCTTCCATCTGGGACAAGGGAGTGAAAATCCACTCCAGTAGCTGTAGGGAGGGTGGCTTCTGAACGGGATTTGGTAGTGTCATCATAAATTTTTTTGTAAAAATCTTTTTACTGACACTAGCATGAAGCTATTCAATTATATAATGTACGGCATTTAAGATAATAATCGTTGGATGACTAAATAGTAATTTATCCTAACAACATGAAAGTTGTAAAATTTTTGTTAAATTGAACGAGCATTTATTTTGCCTCTTCAGAACACTCAAATAAAGGTACTCGGCATGACAGCAATTACCCCAAAGGAAATTTCTACGACTCCCAATTTTTGTGAAGGAATTCAATATTTTGGCGCATCTATCCCAGGTTTTGAAACTTATGGCAAAATACCAGTAGTAGGGTCGGGTGATTCTGCGATCGCCAACCCCTCAGATCCAGCAGCCGTCTTCCAAACCTTACTTGCTGCTGATGCTTTGCGCTATCTGACGTTGCAAATTACTGGTAGTAAAGCCTCCGGACACCCAGGTGGATTTGCCAGTCAAGCAGAAGCTTATGCATCACTTGTCATGCTCGGTTACAAAAATATCATTACCGAAGTGGGACATCACGCTCCTGGTTTTTACAGTGCCATGTTCTTAGATCGTTCTCTAGAGGATATGGGAATTCATACAGTGCAGCAATTACGCGATCGCTTTCGGGAAAAGCACGGTTTGTTGGGGCATCTCTCCGGCTACATTCCTGGTATTTTAGCACCTGCTGGTCCTTTAGGACAGGGGCAACATTTTGCTATGGCTGCTGCACTGCTGCACAAAGACAAGCTTTTCCCTTTTACCGTTGGCGATGGTGGGTTGGGCGAACCTTATATCATGAGTTCGATGGCGCACTTCCACACGGCTTTTCCTAGCGCGACCAACTTCTTACCCGTATTGGTGTGGAACGGTTACAGTCAAGAACATCACAGCATGGTGTCTCTCAAAACCAACGAACAGATGATTGCGTACTGGCGGGGTAATGGTTTTGAGGAAGTTGTGTTAGTCGATGCTAAAGATTTTGACGACGCAAACCAATCGGGAGATTATGTTGATAGTACCGAATTTTCTTTTGAGAAGAGGTTAGCTTTTACTCAAGCTGTACTCTCAGGTGTAGATAAGGCTGCAAGTTCTGCGCTTGGCGGTAAGCTGACTGTTTTTATTATCAAACAGCTTAAAGGCGCGGGAGTTCACGCACGAGGTGCGAAGTCTCATAATCTCTATCCTAAAGATACTTTAGATGCACCCCATATTGTCAGTGCTCTAAAAGAACGTGCTTTACCAGTTGAAGCTTGGGAATTGGTACGGACAAATTGCGAACGTGCTGGTGGGGGACCTGCGGCGAAGACTGTTGTGACAGAATTTGAGTATCCTTTGCCAGATTTGGGCGAATTGCCTTTAGAAGAATATGCTGTTGGTGGTGATGCAAAGGTTTCTACCACAGCAATGGGAAGATTGGTGGCAAAAGTTGGACAGGTAGACAGTCATTTCCTCGTCACGAATGCTGATGGTAACGAAGCATCTGGGATTAGTAATATTAACCAAGCACTGAAGATTATTCACCCTACCACTGACGATTTATACAATCAAACACCTAACGGTCAAGTTTACGAACCTTTGAGCGAGGATGCTTGTGCGGGATTAGCTGTTGGTTTGTCTTTGATGGGTGCGAGAACTTTATGGTGTTCTTATGAATCTTTTGCTATCAACGGATTACCTATTTGGCAAACGGTGACGCAAGCAATGGCGGAATTGCGTCGTCCTACACCTTCGACTATTACATTATTTACTGCAGGTGCATTGGAGCAAGGGCGCAATGGTTGGACTCACCAACGTCCTGAAATTGAATCTTATTTTGCTTCTATGATGCGGAATGGTAATGTGTTTCCTGTTTTTCCACCGGATGCTAATAGCATTCAAGTTTGTTATGAGTGGGCGCTAACGACTAAGAATAAGGGGATTGTGATTACTGCTAGTAAATCTCCTTTACCCATTCGCACGACTTTTGAACAAACTCGTCAGGGATTGCTTGATGGTGCGATCGTATTGCATGAAAGTTCTGGTAAGAAGAAAGTTGTGTTTGCTGTTATTGGAGACATGACTTTAATACCAGTTTTTGAAGCAGCGACGGCGTTAGAACAAGAGGGGATTGGAGTGAAGATTGTTTCTGTTATTAACCCGCGTCGTTTGTATCGTCTTGATGATACTGGTTGGGATACTTGTTCCGAACCTGATGGCCATTTTGTAAGCGATGAAAAGTTTGCTGAATTGTTTGATGGTGATGCTTTGATTGGCGTGACTGGTGGTGCTAGTGCAATGCTTGAACCTATTATGTTGAGGAGTATTTGTAAGCGAGATACTTTTGCTTGGAGGCGTGGGGAAACGACGGCGAGTGCGGGTGAATTAATGGCTTTTAATGGTTTGACTGCTGAAACTTTGAAGAAGAGGGGGCTTGAGTTGGTGGGTTAATTTTTGGTTTTTAACCGCAGATGCACGCAGACGAACGCGGATAAATCTTGTTTTTTTGCGTGTCTCTGTCACAGAGAATTGGTGTGGAGGGTGGGGAGAAAAGAAAAAATTGTAAAATCTGGTTCCAATAGAAAAATACGTGAAACCACGTACCCTTTATAATGCGTATGTTTGCGGTTTTGCTTCCCGGTATTTCTGTAAACATAGAAACATAAATAGGAGTCATAAATACTGAAATACTGTAAATGAAAAAAGTCATATTTGTAACTGGTGTTACAAGAATGAGAGAAGGATTTGTATGCATCAGTGGTTTAGATGAGCAAGGTCAGTTCGTCCGTCCCGAAATTCATTATTCTGAAAGACCGGGTATAAAAAAAGAATTTCTTTATGTTTAAGGAAAAGTAGTCATCAAACCTCTTGCGAAAGTAGAACTTGAGTTTTTAAAACCTGTACCAAAATCATCATTCCACACTGAAGATTGGGAAATCGATGGTAGAATTCCACCTAGGTTAGTATCTATACCTAGCGAAAGTGAACGATTAGCCATCCTGAATCGGTATTTAGATTTTTCACTACAAAGGGCTTTGGCTGAAGAAGCACGCTCGCTAGTCATTGTTAGAAGCCGCGAAGTCCCTGAAATTGAAGTTAGAGTGTGGGAAAATCAGTTAAGATGTCACTTATCGTTCTACGACGACAGTGGCGATTATCACAAACATTTACCTGTCACAGACGCCAATTGGTTAGCTGCTTGTAAATATTTATGGCAAAAAGATAAAGAAAATTTAAAGGCAAGACTAACTAAAGCATTACAAAATAAAGAGATATTTATCAGAATCGGAGTAACACGAGAATGGCAAGGTCAAGTTTGGCGACAAATTTCTGGTGTTTTCTCTTTCCCTGATTGGTTGAAGGGAAAATGTTTTTCCAATCTGGGATATGACTTTAATGATTATGTATGAGAGCATGAGTTATGGAAAATAATGAATATTTAGTTGCCAATAAAGATAAATTAACTTTGTTTACTATTGGTTATTCTAATCATAGCATTAGCAATTTCATTGCTTTATTAAAAAACAACAATATTTCGTGTGTTGTTGATGTAAGAAGTACACCCTACAGTAAATATTACAAAAGTTTTGACAAGGAAAATTTATTGTCAGAATTATCAATTAATAAAATCGACTATATTTGGATGGGAGAGACTTTAGGAGGTCGGAGGAATGACTTAAAAACTTCTATGGGTTTCAGGCAAGATGAGAAGTATGATACTGATATTCGGTATAATGAAGCATTGCTAGAACTGATGTATGTAGCGATATCTAAACCTACGGTCTTAATGTGCAGCGAAGAAGATCCTCGTCGATGCCATCGACATAAGATTATTGCACATAGTTTACTTCATAAAAATTTTGATTCTACTTCAATAGATAATATACACATTATTCATATTCGGGCTAGTGGAAAACTAGAGAATGCATCCTTAATTGAAACCTACTTTCAACCATCATTATTTTGATAAAAAATATGGGAATTCTATACACCATCGGGTTCACAAAAAAAACTGCAGAAGATTTTTTCGAGTCTTTAAGAAAGAAAAAGGTAGATTTATTAGCCGATGTTCGACTTAATAACACTAGTCAACTAGCAGGGTTCACAAAAAAAAAGGATTTAGAGTACTTTTTAAGCCTTTTAGGAATTAAATATGAGCATTGGACACACTTTGCACCAACTAAAGATATACGAGATAAGTATCATGCTACAGCAAACTGGAAAGATTATGAGTGTTCGTATCAAAGCCTTCTAAAAAGTAGAAACATCTTAGAACAGATAAACGTAAATCAATCTCTCTTACGCAGTACAAGTATCTGCTTACTATGTTCTGAGAAGACAGCAGAAAAATGCCATAGAAGAATTGTAGCAGAGATGATAGCTGACATAGTAAAGGATATGGAAATAGTTCATTTGTAGGATTAGTTTTTCCACAAAACGTACTTGTAAATAGTTTCAGGAAAAGTGGCTGGAATAATTTAATAAGCTAATGTAGCTTCTAAATAAGCTTAGACTAGACACAGCTAGTAAGGAGAAGACAATGGCTTGACTAGTTGAATTGAGCTTTTAGTAGTAAAATGTAGAAATTTAAAACTAGATGCCATGAGACTGCACCTAATAAGGTAGATGCTTTGCGTCCTTATTGTACTATTGAAAATATTTAATACTTAAATTTCCTTCACTTGTTTGTATATATTTTCTGAAAGAATCTATACTTAGATATAAAAATAGATGCGCTTGCTTGCCCTGAGTATTTACCAACAATACTCGTCATGACGATCGCATTACTCAAGTATAATGATAAAAGTAGTTTGTACCATAAGGATGAAATTATGACTGATACCAATCATATATAACAAACCTTATCTATCTTCACATATTTCTATTTTTCTGCCCTGACTCACTCAATTTCTTGATTAATTCTTTAAGATAAATAGAAAAGTATGTAATAGATATTATAGGGAGAACAAACAATAAAATAATATAAAAATTTTGAATGTAATTCATTGTTGAGGAAGAATCTGGAGGAGGAGAAGGGGAAGGTTTTACTTCAATTAGAGAAGATTGTTGTTGATTCTGGACTTGCAAGAAAAATGAAAAATACGATACTTTAAGCATAAAAATTTCCTTTTTCACTATTGTTTATAAACAAAAATCTAATCCATATTTATAAATTGTCTAATCTTTTCCAATTATTTTACTAGTCAACCCGACAAATATTGAAGTTGCATAAATGACAATAGACCAAATAGCTACTAAATTTACATTCTTAAAATTTTTCAAGTCTAAGAACATATTAGTATTTAATATAATAGCTAAAAAACTAATGCCCATGAGTATTAAAGCACCATTTTTATTTCTAGGCTCCGTGTTAGTCAATTCTCCTATTGCTTCAGCAAAAACTGCTGTTGATAAAAGTAATAATTCTCCTTGCTGATACAAAAGATTTAAAGGATTTGCACAAGAGTTAAAAAGACACAATCTTATAATTCTATATATTAAAGGTATTAGAGCAAAAAGTATATTAAAAAATAGCCATTTTATAATTTTACGCTTAGTAATCTCAGCTGCAGTAGGACTAGGAGAGGGAGTAGGAGCCAATTTTTCACACCTCACACTAAATAAATTATAAATTATATTCTTCTTAAAATAAGACATATCTGTTACAATCTTTATAAATTCAACTTAATTTTTTTAATAAACCGCAAGAGGCAAGGAAAAAAGCGCGGTGCGGCAGGGTGTTGAGGTCTGGGATGTGCACAATAGAGCTATTTCAGCACACTGTGACCATTACCCCTTTAGTCATGCGCTCTCTTGCCTCATCTGAGCTTATTCGGTAGGATAGCAAGACACTGCTGACGCTCACGCTAAATAGGGTTGTCTTGGTAGCAGAACAAAAAAAACGTCGTTAAGCCTGAAAGTAAAGCTCTGTGTCGTATCCTTGTTTTCACATTGGTAAAAATTGTTTATAAAATTTAAGGTAATTTTTACATTGGATTCTGAATATGAAGGGTACATTGCCGAAGTTCTCGAACTTCCTGGTTGTGTAAGTCAAGGTAAGACTTTAGATGAGTCGATTGAAAATATCAAGGATGCTATTAAGGGATATCTTTACGTTCAAGATAAGCAAGGTAAGTCTTATGTTCCAAAAGAATCTCAAACCTTTATTAGAGAAATTATAGTATAGGTGTGGCTTACGTAATTTGCCACCAGTCAGAAGCTATAATCTTTGAAAGATTTCTTATAAAAATGTAGCCATGACGAATGCTCAAGAAATAGTGCATTTAAACCTAGATTTATCTCCTGAACTGAACCAGGTGTTAGAAGAGGTTGCTCAAAAGATTGGTGGAACGAAAAGTGATGTTTTGCGTCAAGGAATTACTTTAATGCAAATGATGGCAAAAGCTAAGGAACCATCTCAGAAATTAGGTATTACTGAATCCAATCAATCTACCACTTCTGAAAGAGGAATTCCATTAGAAGACGAACAAAAAAATCATCCACTAGAAATGTTTATGGAAAGTTTTGGTGCTTGGGAAGACGATCGCACACCAGAGGAAATTGTCAAAGATATCTATGAGAGTCGTAGTACCTCTAACAGGGATTATCATTTGTGATTTACTTGATACTGATACTTGTATCTCTTGGCTAACCAATCGAGTCTCGGTCAGAACAAAGATTCAATCGGTTACCAATAATACTCGTCATTACGATCGCATAACTCAATTACATTTGGAAAACTGGTTTCTAGCATAAAGATAAGATTATGACTGATAAAAAAGAAATGATTCGCTTTAATCTAGATGTTTCTCCTGAAGTTCATGAGACATTAGAGAAACTAGCACAAAAAATAGGTGGAACAAAAAGTGATGTTTTGCGTCAAGCAATAGCTTTGATGCAAATTGCAATAATAGCTAAAGAAAATGGTAAGAAATTCGGAATTGTAGAAACAAATCAAGATTTGACTACTGAGATTATGATTCCTTAAAATAATATATAAATGATTTTTAGAATATGCAAAATCCTAACGATATAGATAATTTAATTACAGGTAAATCGCTAAATTTAGCATCAATAGCGGAGAAATTTGTTGCTAGAGGTTCTCTAAATTTATCATCTTCTGACGATGCAGTGCTTGAGCAGAAGTTGCGAGAACTTAAGGCGAAACAGGAATTAAGGAAAGATTGGATTTTATTTATTGTGAGAGATGTTGTCATTTTTCCCACTACCATACTTTTTATCTTGGCAGTCTGTGGCTATTCGCTATTCACTTTAATAAAGAGATAAGTAAGTCAGTATGAACAAATCACATTTGGTCACTGGTCACTGGTCACTGTTCACTGTTCACTGTTTACTCGTTGCCAAACATCTTCTAATAAATTAGGACTCTCAGCATCAAACCATTCAATTTCAGGATATGCTCTAAACCAAGTTCGTTGACGTTTGGCAAATTGTCGCGTGTGCAAAACAGTCAATTCTTTAGCTTTCTCTAAAGAAATTTCTCCGACTAAATATTGCTTTATCTCTTGATATCCCAAAGTATTGAGTAAAGCTAGATCTGTACCGTACTTTTGACAAAGAAACTCCACTTCAGCTACCAAACCATCTGCAATCATTTTTTCGGTACGTTGTGCAATGCGGTTTCTCAGGTGTGCGGGATCGCAGTCTAAACCAATTTGCAGAATCGGATAATCTGGAGGGTTTTCTCCTTGGTGCTCGGAAATTGGACGACCAGTCACGTAAAATACTTCTAATGCTCTTAAAGTTCGCACTGGATCGTTAGGGTGAATTTTTTCTGTGGCAATCGGGTCAATTTGTTGCAACATGGCGTACAATTGCCTTTGACCTAACGATGCGAGTTGCGATCGCAATTCTTGATGGGGTGCTACTCTCGGAATTTTCATTCCCCGCGTTATTGATTTAATGTATAGTCCTGTACCACCAACCAAGAGGAGAGGTGGAGTGAGGGAAGATGCATCTTGACTTCCCGTATCCCCGTATCTAGAAATAAGTGCTTGTGCTTGTTCTTGATAGTCAGCAACTGTCAGAGTATCTGTGGGGTTGCAGATATCGATTAAGTAATGAGGTATCAACTTTTGTTCATCTGTTGTAGGCTTAGCTGTACCAATATCAAACTCCCTATAGACCTGACGGGAATCGGCACTGAGAATGATAGTACCTAGCCGCAACGCCAAAGCTAATGCTAACCCTGACTTACCTGTTGCTGTTGCGCCACAAATCACAATTAATTTGGTCATTGGTCATTGGTCATTGGTCATTGGTCATTTGTCATTTGTTATTTGTACCTCCACCAAGGACAAATGACAAATAACTAAAGACAATAGGGTACATCCCCATATTAAATTTGTCTTCAGGTCACTCTACAGTCGCCATTAAGGCTTTTGTGCTACAATTTTGGAGTGTTTTTCTATTTTTCGCCTTTGGGCGAGTTTTTCACCCCCACTAATCAGGAGAATTTTCATGACGAGCAGTTACAGCGCCGCTCAGATTCAAGTTCTGGAAGGTCTGGAACCCGTCCGCAAACGACCGGGTATGTACATAGGAACTACCGGGCCGCGAGGACTCCACCATCTAGTTTATGAAGTTGTGGACAACTCCATAGATGAAGCGTTGGCGGGTTACTGCACCCATGTGGAGGTGGATCTTAATGCCGACGGTTCAGTTACAGTTGTGGATGATGGACGGGGTATTCCCACTGACATCCACCCGCAAACAGGAAAATCAGCTTTAGAAACTGTATTAACTGTACTACATGCCGGTGGTAAATTTGGCAGTGGTGGTTACAAAGTTTCTGGAGGTTTGCACGGAGTAGGTGTTTCTGTGGTAAACGCCCTGTCTGAATGGGTAGAAGTGACAGTTTGGCGAGATAAGAAGGTTCATAACCAACGTTACGAACGGGGTGTTCCTGTTACAGATTTGGCAGCAAAAGCATCCAAGGAGAATCGCACGGGAACTGCTGTTAACTTTAAACCGGATAGCGAAATTTTTACGACTACCACTGAGTTTGACTACACCACTTTATCAAGCCGCTTGCGCGAGTTGGCTTATTTGAATGCAGGCGTCAAAATTACATTTACAGATAACCGTCTCGAACTCCTAAAAAGCGACCAACCTAAAGTAGAAACTTACGAATATAAAGGTGGGATTAGAGAGTACGTCGCTTATATGAACAGCGACAAGCAGCCATTGCACGAAGAAATTATTTTCGTGCAGGGCGAACGTAATAACGTTCAAGTAGAAGTTGCTTTGCAGTGGTGTACGGATGCTTATTCCGATAATGTTCTCGGTTTTGCTAATAACATTCGGACGGTGGACGGCGGGACTCACCTCGAAGGATTAAAGGCAGTCCTGACTCGTACTCTAAATGCGATCGCTCGCAAGCGCAACAAAATCAAAGAAAACGAACCCAACCTCAGTGGCGAACACGTCCGAGAAGGTTTGACAGGTGTAATTTCCGTCAAAGTTCCCGATCCAGAATTTGAAGGACAAACCAAAACCAAATTAGGCAACACCGAAGTTCGGGGAATTGTAGATTCTTTTGTAGGAGAAGCTCTCACCGAATACCTAGAATTTCACCCCAATATTGCCGATTCCATCTTAGAC
Source organism: Scytonema hankhaensis NUACC26 (assembly GCF_045865695.1). NCBI lineage: Bacteria > Bacillati > Cyanobacteriota > Cyanophyceae > Nostocales > Scytonemataceae > Scytonema > Scytonema hankhaensis. The sequence continues at coordinate 80,951 of NZ_BAACAP010000223.1, read as the reverse complement.
AAAGCCATTCAAGCTTTTAAAGCAGCAGAAGCCGCCCGCCACGCACGGGAACTCGTGCGCCGCAAATCGGTACTAGAGTCTTCCCCATTACCTGGAAAATTAGCAGATTGCAGTACTAGAGATCCCAAAGAGTCGGAAATCTTTATCGTGGAAGGCGATAGCGCAGGTGGGTGTTTTTACGGAGACACACTTGTAGCAATAGCAGATGGGCGAGTTCTCAGTTTCAAAGATATTGTGGCTGAGCAAGCGATGGGGAAAGAGCATTTTTGCTATACCATCCGTAATGACGGCACTATCGGTATAGAACGGATCGTTAACCCCCGAATAACAAAGGTAAATGCCAAAGTTATTAAGGTGACTTTGGATAATGGAGAAACCATTGTATGCACGCCGGATCACCGTTTTATGTTGCGCGATGGTAGCTATAAGCCAGCTGCTTTGCTCACACCAAATGATTCCCTAATGCCTTTGTATCGTCAGTTATCAGATAAGCGCGAGCCAGGAATTACCATTGATGGTTATGAAATGGTTTGGGACCCTCGCTCTGATTCTTGGTTATTTACTCACGTTTTGGCAGATTGGTACAATCGTTCTAGGGGAATTTATCAGCTCACAGATGGAGACCACTGCCATCATATCGATTTCAACAAGCGCAATAACAACCCCACCAACTTGCAACGGTTACCTGCTGATAAACATTTGGCACTACACCGCGCTCATGTTCAACGGACTTTGCACAGACAAGACGCCATTGAAAAAAGCCGTAAAACTCGTCAAAGCAAGGAATTCCGTGCCAAGATGAGCTTAAGAATGCAGCAGGGTCAAACGCGGCAAATTCTTTCACAGCAAGCGAGAGTACAATGGCAAGACCAAGCTTACAAAGCTTACATGGTGAGTAAGTGGCGCGAGTACTACAATACTAACGACACGTACCGCCAACAAAACATTGAACGGCTCAACAAAGCCCAGCAAGATTATTGGAGCGATGAAGCAAACCGTACATCTCAGGCTGAACGAGTTCGCAATTATTATGCTAATCATCCCCAAGCGCGTGCAGCTAATTCTCTCTTGGCAAAGCAACAATGGCAGGATGAGGAGTTGTTGAACTGGCGTCGGGAAAAGACTCAAGAACAATGGACACCAGAGTTTCGAGCAAAGCGTAAGGCAGCTTTAGAACAGACATACTATCGCAAAACCCTTGCTACTCTTAAGGAAATCGAAGTTGAGCAAGGCAAGCTGGATTTGGATGCTTATCAAAGTTACCGCTTGCAAACAAAAGATAAGTCTTTGCTACGGTTTGATAAGTTTTGCGATCGCTACTTCAATGGGAATCAAACTCTTGCCACGGAAGCAGTTTCTAACTACAACCACCGTGTTGTCTCCATTGAAAACTTAGAAGAAAGGGTAGACGTTTACGACATAGAAGTTCCCTATACCCACAATTTTGCTCTAGCTAGTGGCATATTCGTTCATAACAGTGCCAAGCAAGGACGCGATCGCCGTTTTCAAGCAATTCTTCCCCTACGTGGTAAAATCCTCAATATTGAGAAAACCGACGACTCCAAAATTTACAAAAACACAGAAATTCAATCCCTGATTACAGCACTTGGATTGGGAGTGAAAGGTGAAGAATTTGATGCGTCTCAACTTCGCTATCACCGAGTTGTGGTCATGAGCGTAGCCGGAGATGAACCCACCCTAGTGATGGATAACACAGGACGTACAGAGTTTGTCTCCATTGGAAAATTGATTGATGATTGTGTAGAAGGGCGTCGTAGTGTTGATCAATACCAAGTTATCTCCTTCGACCAAGTTACCCATGCTACCCGCTTCCGACCTCTCAAAGCCGTGATTCGTCACGGTCATGAGGAGCCGATGTACAAACTAACAACCCGCTACAACCGTTCTGTCAAGGTAACATCTTCACACAGCGTGTTTGTCTATGAAGATGGAAAAGTACAGTTAAAGAAAGGTAACGAAATCAAGACAGGTGACATTTTAGTTGCTAGTCGCCGCTTACCCCGTCCTCAAGATTGCCCCACACGCATCGACTTACTTGACACCTTCTATCGTGCGGAATTAACAAAAGGGCTGTATGTCAAAGGAGAAGATGTTCGTCGCGTAGCAGCTTCACGAGTTTTGGCAAAAGTAGAACGTAGCGACTTGTTGAGCGAACCGCGAATTGCGGTGGAAACTAAAGATTGGCAGCGCCTAATCGTAGCACGTCAGCAATCTGGAAAAAGTCAAATGCAGGTAGCAAGTGCCTGTGGAGTCAAGCAACCAATTACTATCAGTCACTGGGAACGTGGTATCAACAAACCCATTTTGTCCCAATTCCTTAGTTATTTGGATGCAATTAACTGGGATGATACTGTTGTCTACGAGCAACTGCCTTCCAAATTAGATGAGTGGTTAGCTCAAGATGATACGAGCAAGAATGCCCGTTGGCGTAAGGTAAGCTGCTACAAGCCATTGGATGAATTTACATCTAGTGAAGTGGCTCAGTTGGGTGATGATGTACAGCTTGTCCCACAAGCACATGGTGAAAAAGTATTTGCGCGTTACTTACCCATTACTCGCGAATTAATGTGGTTTTTGGGCTGGTATGTTGCTGAAGGAACATTGAGCAAACATCAAGTTAGCCTTAACTTGGGTAAAAAGGACGAGCAGTTCATACCAGAAATCAAAGCTGCTGTTGAAGCAGTCTTTGGGGAAACACCACGTCAGTATAACGATCCCAATAGTGATGGGATTAAGCTCTACTTCCACAGTGTCGCGGCTGCTAGATTGTTGCGAGCATGGAACGTAGCTGAGGTAGCACACCAAAAGAAATTGCCAGATATTTTGTTTAGCGTATCTGAAGAACTGCAACTCGCTTTCTTGGAAAGTTATTTCCTTGGTGATGGTACAACAGTAGGGAAACACCTATCGTTCACCACAAACTCTGCCGAGCTTAAGGATGGTCTGTTATATCTATTAGGGCAACTTGGCATAATTGCTGCAAACTCTTATCATCTACCATCCCAAAATCTAAATGCGCTCATTCAAACAAGGCATCCTTACTACAGCATTACCATTTGTGGTAAAGAACAAATTGCTAAATGCCGTCAAATTTGGCAGCGACACGCAAATGCTCACAAACTAGAGGTGTTATTAGCAAGTCCTGTTCGTAAGGCTCAAGACTACGTGCATATCAGTGATGATTTGATGGGACTGCGCGTTATTCGTGCTGAGGAAATTGAACCAGTAGGTGAGTATGTTTACGACTTCTCAGTTCAAGATGATGAAAACTTTGTCTGTGGAACTGGTGGTTTGTGTGCACATAATACGGATGCTGATGTAGATGGCGCTCATATCCGTACACTGTTGTTAACTTTCTTCTATCGGTATCAGAGGGCGTTGATTGAGCAAGGCTACGTCTACATTGCTTGTCCTCCACTCTTTAAGGTGGAAAGGGGCAAAAATCATAGGTATCTTTACAGCGAGCGCGAATTACAAGAACACATAAGAAGTTTTCCTGAAAACGCGAATTACACCATACAACGCTTTAAAGGGTTGGGTGAAATGATGCCTCAACAGCTTTGGGATACCACTATGGACCCAGCACAACGTACTCTCAAACAAGTGGAAATTGAAGATGCTGCTGAAGCCGATCGCATTTTCACAATTTTGATGGGCGATCGTGTAGCCCCCCGTCGCGAATTCATTGAAACCTACGGTTCTAAACTTAACCTGACGGATTTAGACATCTAAGGGGATTTCCAAGCAATAAATTCTCCCAGAAGTTCGTGGTACGGGCGAGGACGCCCGTACACTTATTTATAAGGCGGGCTAGAAAACCACCCCACATATAGTCCATGAATTTTCTTCGTCTTCCTCGTTCTTCCTCGATCCGGTGGTTCTACCTGGGAATGTGTATTTCGAGCCTCTGCCTCAACTGACAGCAGTTTTCGAGTAAGCGAACAATACTATCACTCCACAAGATGTGTATGAAAACTACTGTAATCATCTGGAGGCTCCGCCTCCTGTAAAGCATTCCCAGGCAGAGCCACCGGATCGAGAGAAGATCCCACAACCAAAGACGAAAATGTCTCTTTCCCAATCCCCAATCCCCAGTCGCCAGAATACTCCGAACAGAGGTTTTAGCAGTAAAGATTTTTAAAGATTTACTTTATATTATTTAAAGTTGTTTATAAAACATATAAAAAATATTTATTAATCTCTTTCTTCAGATAGAGTAATTTATTTTGTTAATAAAGGTATTAAAAATCACAGTATTTGAAGAAAATATCTGTAAATTGTAATCATAATATTATCATCTCTTTATAGTTAGTGGAATGCACTCTCAATCAACGGCCTTGTTGTCTGGCACATACTGAGAACGAAATGTGTAGCGTTACTTGGGGGCTACCGTGTTTCTGAAGTTGCATCACTATCTGAATGAGATTGGAAATTATTGAAGCATAGAAAGTTACCTGTACTGACTTTCTAACCTAGGGTCACTACGATGAGCACGATTGTTAACCTGTCAAATATATTTCTCGGAACTGTATTTGAAATTTGAGTATATTTTGCATTTAACCTATGCACTCTTGTGTTAAATCGGTTAATATCAATATTCTCAACTGTCAAATCCTTTTTAAATTGATTAGAATATCGTTGTATACAATAGGAACGGTTTGTCAAGTTTCAAAGGATGGAAATTTCAGCAGTACGCTAACCTGGGAGAGAGACCATTTGAGTTAAGTCTGGATTCCTTAAGTGTCGAGCTGATTCTGCCCTAGTCCTTAACTCCTTAGTTGAGATGACAAGCAGAACAAGGTTGAGTCAACTTCACAAAGCACCACAATTGTCATTCACCTATGAAATGCCTGTTAAAAGAAAACGCAAAACCTCCTTAAGTGACGTTAAAACGATAAACTTTTGTGCAAGCAAGCGTTTTTTAAAGATTTTGCGATAACTTAATGAAGGAAATGTAAAAATGGAAGTAAGTGTCTTTCTAGTATGAGAAAGTGTGCGATCGCACTATTCCTAAGTAGTTGCTGTTTTGCTTAATACTGGAAACTAGATATGAGCACTCGTACCTATAAACTTTCACCTCAGAAAGTTTTGAAGAAAATTCAAAAATATGGGTACCATTTTTCAATTCTTTTTGCTAGAACAGCCTTGAACCCATTTTAATAACTTCATGGTTACACCACAAAAAGAGTGCATTTTCTGTGAAACAGGCTACAATCGTTACAGTCTTTACAAAAGAATCCCCCAACAGTCATATTCATTTGTATGAACTAGTAAATTTTTTTAGCAAGACAAGTCTTTTTTAGACGAACTGGTCACCTGTTGTGTTGCCAAACAACATATGCAGTCACGACCGAAAAATATGTTGACCTTCAGGAGAACAGCCCCCTCTGGGCAAGCATCTCACGTGAAAGGCGCATAAGATTCTGAGAAATAGAGTGGCAAATTTGCCAAAAACCCTCTTTTATGTTGGCTAATTAGCTTACTGCAAAGGGTGGTAAACGTAATCTTGAGTAATTGATTCTGCAAGGAGCATGAGGAACGCGGCATGAACCAGGCTAATAACGTACTCGAACAAATAGCATATCAGCCTGACGAACTAGAAATCGAGATGAATCAGCCTGAACTCGAGTTGGAAGAACTCTTGATAGATGATGAAGAGGACTTGCTGATTGGCGATGACGGCGAACTTGATGAATTTTTAGAACCTCAGTCTGATGAGGACGACGCAAAGTCTGGGAAAGCCGCTAAATCGCGTCGTCGGTCTCAAACTAAAAAGAAGCATTATACCGAGGATTCGATTCGCCTTTACTTGCAAGAAATAGGACGGATTCGCCTATTACGTGCAGATGAAGAAATTGAACTGGCAAGAAAAATCGCCGATCTGCTTGAATTAGAACGGATACGTGAAAAACTTTCACTACAGTTATCTCGCGAACCATACGATAGTGAATGGGCAGAAGCAGTACAACTACCACTGCCACAATTCCGCTACCGACTGCACGTTGGTCGTAGAGCGAAAGACAAAATGGTGCAATCCAACCTGCGTCTTGTAGTTTCAATTGCTAAGAAATACATGAATCGGGGTTTGTCTTTCCAAGATTTGATTCAGGAAGGCAGTCTCGGTTTGATTCGCGCCGCAGAAAAATTTGACCACGAAAAAGGTTATAAATTCTCCACTTACGCGACATGGTGGATTCGTCAGGCAATCACAAGAGCGATCGCCGATCAATCACGGACTATCCGTCTTCCAGTTCACCTTTATGAAACCATATCTCGTATCAAGAAAACAACCAAGCTGCTTTCTCAAGAAATGGGACGCAAACCCACAGAGGAAGAAATTGCTACGAGAATGGAAATGACCATTGAGAAACTGAGATTTATCGCTAAGTCCGCTCAGTTACCAATTTCACTAGAAACACCAATCGGTAAAGAAGAAGATTCTCGATTGGGCGATTTTATCGAATCTGATGGCGAAACTCCAGAAGATCAAGTTTCCAAGAATCTGCTGAGAGAGGATTTGGAAAAAGTTCTTGATAGTCTCAGCCCTCGCGAACGAGATGTTCTCAGATTGCGCTACGGTTTAGATGATGGTCGCATGAAGACTCTAGAAGAAATTGGGCAAATCTTTAATGTGACTCGCGAACGGATTCGTCAAATTGAGGCGAAAGCACTTCGCAAGTTACGTCACCCAAATCGCAACAGCGTTCTTAAAGAGTATATCCGCTAGAGTCTTCTTGTTCTAGAAGAAGCGAGAACATAATAAGAAACCCGATTTCTTGTTGAAACCGGGTTTCTTGCGTTTTCTAGGAAAATTCAAGATTACAGAATACCCCAGAAGTGTAGGAAGCCTTGACCAGTAAACAATTCAATCAAAGCAGCAGCTGAGAAACCAATCATTGCCAAACGACCGTTCCATACTTCTGCTTGAGGAGTGAAGCCCCAGCGCCAAGCGTTGCGATCGCCGATTACGGGAGTAGTAACTTTTGTTGTATCTTGCATGGTTAGTTCTCCAAAGTATAATGACTTATCTTTATGAAAATTTACAGAATCCCCCAGAAGTGCAGGAAGCCTTGACCAGAAAATAACTCAATCAAAGCAGCAGCTAAGAAACCAATCATTGCCAAACGACCATTCCAGATTTCCGCTTGAGGAGTGAAACCCCAGCGCCAAGCGTTGCGATCGTCGATTACGGGAGTAGTAGCTCTTGTTGTATTTTGCATAGTTGGTACCTTACTTCTTGGAAATTTGTTACCTTATGTAAACAAGTATAATAAATTTTCTTAAGAAATGTCATCTTATTTTACATTTTTTGTATTTGTTTGACTTATCAGTAATCAGTGACCAGTAACCAGTGACCAGTGACCAGTGGGTACGATTACCTTCTATTATTTCTTTGTCTTTGTTGCTGGGATTTGGCGATCTGTGACTAGTGATTAGTGGATACTGTTCGCCGATCTTTGGTCACTGGTCACTGGTTACTGGTCACTGGTCAGCGGAACGACTGTAGTCACTTTTTCATCCCGGTTAAGTTGAAGCACTTTCTCACCCGTGCCATCTCTACCTATAGTTGCTACCGTTTCTACTGCAAGGCGAATCACTCGCTGCTGATTGGTTATTATCGCGACTTCAGAAGATGCGATCGCTTTTACCATCCCCGCGAGGGTATCCGTTTTATCAGCAAATTTAAAGATTTGAGTACCAATATCTCCACGGTTTGCAGGTCGCAACCCATTGATAGATAGACGTTTAGCATACCCTGCTTGAGTAATCAGTAATAAATTTCCCTCTGTCTCAAAAGTGACACATCCCACCATAGTTTCTCGTTGGCGAAGGCGCAAACTTTGCACGCCCATAGCTGTACGACCCATGATTGGGAGTTGTTCGTCATTCACCAAAAACCTTAAAACTCGACCTCCCGAACTAGCGACAAACACGTGTTTCCCTGTAGTCGCAAACTGGGTACACAACAATTCATCATCATCTTTCAGCTTCAAAACTGTAATGCCGCGACGAGACAAGTTAGTCAATTCTGTTAGGGACAGACGCTTGATTCGTCCTTGCTTAGTCAGAAAAATTATCTCAGTCCCATCTGGATTTTCAGGCAGTACAAAGCGGTTAATAACAGTTTCTTGTGTACCTTGAGCGGTACTAGAGAGCAAGGTTATTAGTGGCGTTCCGCGTGCAGAACGTCCGTTAGTGGGAGGAATATCACCTACCCTAACCGGGTAAACTTTCCCACCACTTGAAAGGACAAGCAGTTCTTTTTCCGTGTCAGTAGAAACGGTTTGGACAATAAAGTCATTATCCGCCGTACCATTTTCAACTTTTGACTTTTTAGCTGAAGACTGAAGACGACGGACATATCCCCGGTGACTAAACTCCAAAACCACATCTTCTGCTGGAACTGCTAATTTTGGACTCGTTTCCACACTCCCGTCTGAGAATGCGGAAATTGATTCCTCGGCTCCTCTGCTCTTGTGCTCGGAAGCTTTTTTACCTCCCTGGTTTCCCTCTTGCGGCACTAAAATTCTGGTACGACGAGCATCACTGTACTTGCGCTTGAGAGTACGGAGGTCTTTTTTCAACGACTTCAATAACTCTTTGCGATCGCTCAGCAATCTTCCCAATAACTGAATTTGCTCGTTGAGTTGTTCGTACTCCTTCTGTAAATTTTGCTGTTCCAAACCTGTTAAGCGTCGCATTGGCATTGCCAAAAGTGCATCTGCTTGTACCTCACTTAAACTCAGTTGGGTTTGCAAGCTAATTTTTGCCGTAGTTCCATCAGCTGCATTTCTCAAAATCTCAATCGCTTCATCTATACGCTCGAGTGCTTTGAGTAAACCTTCGACCAAGTGTTGGCGACTTTCTGCCTTAACCAACTCGTAGCTGTAGCGACGGTTGAGCGTTTGTTCGCGAAAATTCAAAAACTCTTGCAAGAGTTGACGCAAACTCAACTGACGAGGTTGTCCGTCAACCAAGGCTAGGAGAATTGCTCCGAAATTACTTTGCAGAGCGGTTTGGTGATATAAATTTTGGAGAATTTCTTGAGGATTGGTATCGCGTTTGAGTTCAATAACCACTCGTATGCCATCGCGATCGCTTTCATCGCGAATGTCAGCAATTCCTTGCAAACGACCCTGGTTGACCAGTTCTGCAACCTTTTCAATCCAACCAGCTTTATTCACTTGATAGGGCAATTCCGTTACAACAATTGCCGTGCGCCGCTTAGTTCCTTTACTAGCAGGAACTTCCTCAATTTGAGCAACTCCTCGCAAAACTATACTTCCTTTCCCCGTGGTGTATGCTTCGCGAATTCCGGTATTCCCCACAATTTCGCCCCCTGTGGGAAAATCCGGTCCTGGTATTAGCTCAAACAATTTTTCGTCAGATAGATCGGGAGCGTCAATTAACGCAATCAATCCATCAACAACTTCATTTAAATTGTGAGGTGGAACGTTTGTTGCCATACCCACAGCAATACCAGAACTACCATTCAGTAACAGGAATGGTAATTGTGCGGGTAGTACCGTTGGTTCTTGCTGAGAGTTATCAAAATTTCCTATAAAATCTACGGTTTCATCTCCAATTTCCGCCAATATACCTTCGTGGCTGATTGGCGCGAGCCGCGTTTCTGTATAACGCATCGCAGCTGGAGGGTCATTATCCACACTACCGAAATTGCCATGTCCTGCTAGTAAGGGATAGCGACTAGAAAAGTCTTGTATCAGTCTTACTAGAGCATCGTAAACTGCTTGATCCCCATGAGGATGGTATTTACCCAATACATCACCCACCACACGAGCGCACTTACGATAGGGTCGGTCAGGGACAAGACCTAATTCGTGCATAGCATATAAAATGCGTCGGTGAACTGGTTTTAAACCATCTCGCACGTCTGGTAACGCCCGCCCGACTATGACACTCATGGCATATTCTAGATATGACCTTTGCATCTCAGTATGCAAGGCTGTGGTAATGACCTGTCCCTCCGGGAGGAGGTTTAACTGTTTCGCCATGAGATTTGTTTCCCCAAAATTTCAACTACACAAAATTTGCCATTAATAAAGACTGCAGCAACCACAGCATAACGGATGAACTGCTCTTCATTACAAAATCTTGATAGTCATACAATAGAAAGCAGTAGTATTATCCTTGTTGACGACGATTTATTATTCATTAATTTCAACAGTCGGCAACACTCGTAGTTTTTACTTGGTGGTAATCCCCCTGACAACTCTTGTGTGCCTTTAGTTAAGATGAGCTATCTGAATGTCAAATTCTCATGAAAACTGTTTTGATTGTCGAAGACGATTTGATTAATGCTCGCGTTTTTTCTAAAATTTTGACCAAGCGTGGCGGCTTGGACGTAAAACATACTGAAAACGTGGACGAAGTAATGAAATATGCCCAAGGAGGGGAAGTTGACATTATTTTGATGGATGTTTCTCTGTCACGAAGTGTTTATCAAGGTAAATCTGTAGATGGAATCAAAATCACACAAATGTTGAAATCCGATCCACAAACAGCTTCTTTACCTATCATTCTCGTGACAGCACACGCTATGGAGGGCGATCGCGAGAACTTTCTCAAAGCGAGCGGTGCAGATGGTTATATCTCCAAACCTGTTGTCGATCACCAACAGTTTGTTGACCAAATCATAGCACTGCTGCCTAAGAGTGATAACTAAGCCGACTTTTTGGAGAGGAACCATTGATGGAATCCACTCTTGCTGTGAGTTGCACCCTGAGAACTCTAATGGTAATGTTCTTGGCTTAAGAACACAAGTCTCAATTGGGGATTGGCGATTGGGGATTGGCGATTAGGAATTTTTAGAAGTTATTCATTTCCTCTTCCCAGTCCCCAGTCCCTACTCCCCAATCGCCATTCCCATTCTCCTCTTACTTAATATATATGTACTACTATACGGCACATAGAGCAAGTGTTTTTAGGGAATAGGGTGTGGTGGGGGTAATAATCTACCATAAAACACGTCACTCCCTATTCACCATATATCGGCTTCCTTCATTGTGGAGCCTGTTTTTGTGGTAGCTTGGCAGGAGATGGAGAACCAGATACATCTTGTTGGAGAGCAGCTTGAATGCTAGGTAATTCCAAAAATTTCTGTGTATCACCAAGTAAGCGAGCGCCCCAAAGGTTTTGTTTGAGGAAATCTACATCAGCATAGCGATCGTCAATGCGGAGTGCGGCTTGCCCCATAGTCACCCCTTGTTTTTGGTCACCTTTAGTATACAGTGCCACAGCAAGAGCTAACAAAGGTTCAGCCGCTTGCTTATCAATAGCAACAGCACTTTGCCATTGTGCGATCGCGCCTTGAACGTCACCTTGCTCGTACAAAATTAATCCGATGTTATTAATGGCAGGCCAAAACTTTTTGTCAAAAGACACTGCTTTTTTAAACTGGCTGACTGCATCCGGAAATTTACGCAGCATAAAGTAAGCATTACCCAAATCAAAGAAACCCTCTGGATCGTTGGGTTTTAGCGCCAATCCCTTTTGATAGTAGTTTGCAGCTTCCTGGTACTTTTGCTGTTGAAAATGAGCCGAACCCAGAGCAAATTGAACATCTCCGTTTTTAGGGTTGAGTGTTGCTGCTTTGTTCAGAGCAGAAATTGCTGTATTCACATCCTTCGTTTGTAGATACAAGCCACCCAAGAGAAACCAGACTTTATCATTGTTCGGAGCGAGTTGCGATGCCAACCGCGCTCTTGGCAAAGCAAGTTCATACTGTTGGAACTGAGCTAGTTGAGCGGCTTCCTTTGCTAAACCCAGACCTTGCTGCTCCAATTTGGCTGCATCCAATTGCAGTGTATGAGGTACTAAAGCTTGTGCAGTTCCTGGTTGCGGCATACTGCACAAACCACAGAGAATGAGAAGAGAAATTAAACCAATTCGTTTAGGCACACTACCGCCCCTTCGCCAAAAATTAAAGGAATCTGTCAGCTAGCTTAAACGATTTCCCCTATAGACGGCAGCAAAATTTAACCCTCATTTAGATTTTCCGCCTGACAGTCTATTTACGTATAATTTATATTTTTATATAATTTTATACTTTAATTTATAAATACCACTTAAATTTATAGTGATACTGTATCCCCCTCTCGTTCCCAGGCTCCGCCTGGGAATGCAACTAGCGAGGCTCTGCCTCGCGTGGTAGACTGAGACTAAATCCGTTTTGACAACCCCCTTTTAACCAGCAGAGTGCAAACCGATCTTCATCTGACGCAGACAGCGACGATATCCGTCAGCTAAACATCGTGGCGTAGTCGTGGGCGAATGTCTTAAAATTACGCGGCTCTGTGCCGATCGCATCCTAGACACCCGACGCGATTGCTGCCGCCTCATTGCGCCGATAATTTAGGATTGCTATATGTTCGAGTATAGGAATTAACCGCTCACTTGTCATAGTACCTTAGTCACTGATTAAATTAGGACTTGCGACCCAAGTTATTTATGAAAACTAGTTCTAACATAGTGGTGTTAATCGGCATTTCTCTCGCTACATGGAATCAAGAATTGAACATAAGTCAAAGCGCAGAAACTATTGAAATAAATGCTTAAGATTCAACAAACAGCATCAATCTTGACTGTATGGTTGTCAGATTATAGTTATTTTGAATCAGGCAGCAGTGTCTTTTGGTAGCCCTTCTTTCTACACAAAACTAAAAATGACACTTGATACATCAAAATCAGTAAATCCCTCAAAACTATTACGAAAAAAACCTCTCAAGAAACAAAGCACTACTAATTGGCTACCTTGGCTACTCATCCCTTTTCTTTTGGGTGGAATGAGCTATGTTGTTTATCGCCAAGTGGTTGTTGTCCCCCGTCAAGAAGCCATTAGGAGGATTTTAACTGTTCCCGTAGAAAGGCAAAGCCTACCAGTAACAGTTTCTGCAAATGGAACTATTAAACCAGAAAGAGCAATTAATATTAGTCCCAAAAATGCGGGTGTACTGAAAACACTACTCGTACAAGAGGGAGATACTGTTAAAAAAGGGCAAGCGATCGCTTACATGGATGACTCGAATCTTCAAGGACAACTCATGCAAGCACGAGGACAATTGGCACAAGCGGAAGCGAATTTGCAAAAATTGATTGCGGGTAACCGTCCTGAAGAAATTGCTCAAGCAAAGGCTCAACTAGATGAGGCGTTAGCAAATTTACAAAAAGTCATTGTCGGTCACCGCCCTCAAGAAATTGCTCAAGCAGAAGCACGCTTAAAAAGTGCTAGAGCTAATTTGAGAAAAGCAGAAGACGACTTTCGGCGCAATAAAAATCTGTATAATGCTGGTGCTATTTCCCTTCAGACTCTAAATCAAAAACGTGCAGATCGAGACAGCGCCCAAGCTCAAGTTATGGAACTACAGCAAGCACTAGCATTGCAAAAAGAAGGATCGCGTCAAGAAGATATCGAACAAGCACGGGCTGTCGCTAGGCAAAGAAAGCACGCACTGACACTGTTAGAAGCAGGGACACGCAAAGAAGATATTGATGCAGCACGCGCTCAAGTGATTTCTGCTCGTGGTTCGTTACAAAACGTTCAAACACAAATCAACGATACTATCATTCGCGTCCCTTTTGATGGCGTTGTGACTAAAAAGTTTGCCGATCCTGGATCTGTTGTGACTCCCACAACCTCAGCAAGTTCTGTTTCTTCCGCACTCTCTTCTTCTATCTTGTCCCTAGCTTCTACAAATCAGGTTGTCACAAATGTTGCTGAAACAAACATTGCTAAGATACGCCTCGGTCAGAAAGTCACGATTGCAGCAGATGCTTATCCAGGAGAAACTTTTGAGGGTCAAGTCAGTCAAATTGCTGCCCAAGCAACAGTAGAGCAGAATGTCACTAGTTTTGAAGTCAAAGTGACAATTATTTCTGATTCCGAAAAGTTGCTGAAATCTGGGATGAATGTAGAAGCACAGTTCCAAGTCGAGCGATTGAAAGATACCTTAGTTGTTCCCACTGCAGCAGTTGTGCGTCGAGACAATTTAACGGGTGTGTTAGTGGCTGGTATTGATAATATACCCGTGTTTGTACCTGTTGAAATTGGCGTTACGGTAGAAAACTTGACTGAAATTCGATCTGGCTTGAAAGGAGATGAGAAGGTATTGCTCAGTATTCCAAAAGGATTTTAGATTTTAGATGCGTGGATTTTGGTAGGTTGGGTTGAGGAACGAAACCCAACATTTAACGGAATTATTGGGTGTCACTTAGATTTTGGATTAAGTGATTTTAGATTTTAGATTTTGGATGCGTGGATTTTGGTTTTCTAGCAAACAAGAAGATTGATTACCATTTTGTATTACATCTATCTGTGAATAAAAAATTCATAATTCATAATTTACAAAAAATTATGTATGTGGCATAGCCTTACTTACGTGTAGTTCAAAAATCAAATATCAAATAGGAGTTCGATAGTTGAATGAAATTCATTTCAAGTAACACTTGCTCAATCCAGAATCGAAAATCTAAAATCCAAAATGATATGATGGCTAGTTACCGTAACGTAGCAATTTTAGAAATGTTTTCAATTGCAATAGAAGCATTATGGAGCAATAAATTACGCACGGGATTGACTATGCTTGGTGTAATTATTGGGATATCTTCAGTGATTTCGATTACTTCTGTTGGTCAAGGCGTGCAAAAGGGAGTTGAAAGGGAAATACAAGCCTTGGGTACAAATATTCTGCAAGTTTTTGCTGGTGCTGCTAGAAACGGAAATATCAGTCAAGGACAGGGATCTGCAAGTACGTTAACATGGGAGGATGCTAAAGCGATCGCAAAGCAAGCACCTTCAGCAGAGAGGGTGTCCGCTTACTTGCAGTGGACAGCACAGGTGGTTTATGGAGGACAAAATACTTCAACAACCGTTTACGGTACGGATTTAAATTATCCTGAACTAAGAAATACTTACCCCCAACAAGGAAGATTTTTTAACCAAGAGGAACTAGAGGCAGCGAGGCAAGTTGTTGTTTTAGGTCCAACGGTTCAAAAAACTCTTTTTAAAGAAGGTGTTAAGGTAATCGGTGAAAGAATCCGCATTCAAGGAGATGCTTATAAGGTGATAGGGGTGATGGAAGCTAAGGGTGCTCTCGGTCCAATGGATCGAGATGACCAAGTTTATATTCCTTTAAGCAGTATGTCAGCAAGATTGGTTGGGAGAAATGCTTTATCTAGTGTTTCTGTTGATGGGATTTTGATTAAAGCTAGCGATCGCGAAACTTTAGATGCAGCCCAGTTTCAAGTGACTAATCTTTTGCGTTTGCGTCACAATATTTATCCACCACAAGCTGATGATTTTAAAATTACCAGCCAAGCGGATATTATTAATACTTTTAGCAGTATTGTGGGTTTGTGTACGGTTATGGTAGTTGCGATCGCCAGTATTTCGTTAATAGTTGGAGGGATTGGGATTGCTAATATTATGCTGGTTTCTGTTGTGGAAAGAACGCGAGAAATTGGGATTCGCAAAGCTGTAGGAGCTACATATTCGGTCATTCTCAACCAATTTTTGATAGAAGCGATTGCGATCTCTACAGTAGGAGGTTGTATTGGTACTGGAACTGGTGTTTGTATTGCAGCTTTAGCAGCCTTTGTGTTTGGGTTTCCTTTTATCGTTGCACCTTGGTCAGCGATGGTTGGTTTTGGACTTTCGTTCGTGGTGGGGCTATTGGCTGGGGTTATACCTGCACGCAATGCAGCAAAATTAGACCCTATTGTCGCTTTAAGAAGTGATTAAATGCTTGGGTTTCTGTTTTTTTGAATGCTCGTGTTACCCAACGTAAGCGTTCATCCGAACATGATATTACTTAATATAGTTAGGAGCGGTGAAAACGTAACTTGAGTTGATGGAGACAGCTGTGCGAACTCTTAAATTACCTTCCGGACAATCTATTCCAGTCCTTGGTATGGGTACCTGGCGGATGGGAGAAAACAACAGAAATCGCCAGAGTGAAATCGATGCCCTGCGCCACGGGCTTGACCTGGGTTTATCCCTGATTGACACTGCAGAAATGTACGGTGAAGGCGGTGCTGAAGAAGCGATCTCCGAAGCCATTAGAGATCGTCGTTCCGAAGTCTTCTTAGTGAGTAAAGTTTATCCCCACAACGCTTCACAGCAAGGAGCGATCGCTGCCTGCGATCGCTCCTTGAAACGGCTAAAAACTGACTATCTTGACCTTTATTTGCTGCATTGGCGCAGTTCTATCCCACTGGCGGAGACGCTAGACGCCTTTGAGAGGCTTCAGCAAGCAGGCAAAATTCGCAGCTACGGCGTCAGCAATTTTGATGTTGAGGATATGGAAGAAGCTAGCCAATTAAGCAGTGGGAAAGCAATTGCTACCAATCAAGTCCTTTATAATCTGATGCGACGGGGCATTGAATGGGATCTGCTACCGTGGTGCAGACAACGAGGTATCCCAAATATGGCGTATTCCCCCATTGAGCAAGGTCGTCTGCTGAACAATCGGACGCTACAGTCAATCGCTCAACAGCGAGGGGTGACGCCGGCTCAAGTGGCGATCGCGTGGCTCTTGCATCAGGAAAATGCGATCGTGATTCCAAAGTCCAGTCGCATTACCCACGTGGAGCAGAACTACGCTGCTTTGGAGCTGAAACTAAGTACCGAAGAACTGGCTACCCTGGATACCGCCTTCCCTCCGCCAACAAAACCTGTTCCTCTGGAAATGTTGTAGCGGTATGAATCACTCCATCAGCTGCCATTTGTATGAGGCTTTTGGATTCACGCAGATTTCTGAGTAATGGTTCGATACGGCGATCGCTCGTTTCAATTCCACAAATGAAATTTGAGATTTACCTACTGAATTTTATCATGATGAAGGATAGTACCTTAAGAATTTAGTACCAGATAGTAATCATGTATATTGAAAAGCTGCACGTACAAAATTTTAGAGGATTGAGGGAAGTTATCTTAAATTTCCCTCAATCCAATTTAATTGTATTAATTGGCATCAACGGTGCAGGAAAGTCATCGATTCTAGATTGCATAGCGATAATGCTAGCTCAATTTGTAGCTAGACTTCGCAAGAGCAGAAAAGTAGAAGTGCGGCTGACAGAAAATGATATAAATATTCATTCTGATTTTACTGCTAATACTATAACTATTGTTACAGAAGAGCAAGAAAGATTATCTTGGACAATGGTTCAAGAATTTGAACACAAACAACAAAATTTAAGCAACTATAATGAAATTAATAACTATATAAAACAATTACAAGAAAATTTACAATACAATCCTAGCTTGAATTTACCAGTAATGGTCTATTATCAAACACATAGAATGGTTTTGAAAAATCCTTATACCTTTAGTACCAAGAGCGACAGTAAAATTAAAAAAGAAGCACATTATTAGTTTTATGCTTATGAAAAAGCTTTCTCTACTGGAGTCAATGATTTTCAGGATTTTTTTGATTGGTTTAAAGAAGAGGAGGATTATGAGAATGAAATTAGATTAAGAGAAAATCGGGATTATAGAAACTTAAAATTAGAAATTGTAAGAAGAGCTATTATTGAATTTTTAGAAAGATTTTCTAACAGTCATTTTTCTAATTTACGAGTAGTTAGATCGACAATAGAAAGGGATTTAAATTTTAGTCAAATTTCTAGTTACTCCCCTCGCCCTTGCCTCGTCGTAAGTTTCCTCGTCAAGAAAGGGATTTAAATTTTAGTCAAATTTCTAGTTACCCTTCATTGATTATTACAAAAAATTCTCAGGATTTAAGGTTAGAGAAACTCTCAGATGGTGAAAAGATGTTACTGATGCTAGTCACTGACTTAGCAAGACGATTGGCGATCGCTAATCCAAGTTCTAATGACGCCCTGAAACCATCAATTGCTGAATTCGCTACTTGTTGCCATTTCTATTACATGAAACCCGTTCGCGGGATTGAAACGTGCAACTGATGACTTAGATAATTACGAAGATCCTAAACTTTCTATTACATGAAACCCGTTCGCGGGATTGAAACTAGCAAGTGCGTTAGCTAAAGAAATTGCACTTTCATCTTTCTATTACATGAAACCCGTTCGCGGGATTGAAACTATAAGTTTTATCAAGGATTCTCAAAACAGCTTGAATCTTTCTATTACATGAAACCCGTTCGCGGGATTGAAACCCTCAGTCATTGCTATGATACGGATGATGGCAGGTTAAATGGTGTGATATTTTACTATTTATACTTTTTCAAACATCCTCTCCTTCGACAAGTGCATATTGAAAGTCATTTGATAGTAAACTGACTCAAGTTGATTGAGTATAAGCAGTATGCGGCGTGACCCCATTTTTTATCAGATGTTTCAGAGATTCCCCCAATTGCTCTTTGACTTGATTGGTGACCGACCGAATAACGCACAAGAGTATCGGTTTGATTGTGTCGCGGTTAAGGAACCGAAGTTCGAGATTGATGGGGTATTTCTGCCACCAGATTCGGAACCGGGAACCGTTTATTTCTGTGAGGTTCAGTTTCAAAAGGATGAGGAACTCTACGAACGGTTGTTTGGTGAATCATTGTTATATTTTTACCGCAATTGCAATCAGTTTGACGATTGGCAAGCAGTAGTCATTTACCCATCACGCAGTATCGAACAGAGCAAAGTCTATCCCCATCGTTCGCTGCTCAATGGCGAACAAGTGCATCGAATTTACCTTGATGAGTTAACAGATGTGCGCTCACTACCTGTAACGGTAGCAGCAACGGTATTGACAATCACACCAGAAGCTCAAGCCCCAGAATTGGCACGGCAATTGCTTTCGCGAACCGAGCAAGAGGAGTTTACAGCCAGAGAACGAGGGAACATCATCGATATTATTACTTCTATAATGGTCTATAAGTTTGCCAATATAAGTCAAGCGGAGATTAGGGCAATGCTAGGACTGGATTTGACTCAAGAGCCACGGGCAATTCGGGAAGCGAAGGAAGAAGGACGAGTTGAAGGACGAGTTGAAGGACGAGTTGAAGGACGAGTTGTGGAAGCACTCGCGCTGATTACTCGACTGTTAACGCGCCGATTGGGACTTGAACTTTCTGATGAGATGCGCTCGCTGCTCTCTACACTCCCGCTTTCGGTACTCGAAGACCTCAGCGAAGCCCTGCTAGATTTCACCACTCTAGCGGATTTGGAACACTTTTTAGCAGAACATCTTGAACCAAAAATTGTGGATTAAGCGGAATATTTAATCTCCAAGGATTGAATAACTGCTTCATCGCACGGCTGTTTGACGATGCTAGCCATCTTATGCTTGGTAAACTCGACAGCAAAACATAATAACCTTATGATATTGTTAATGGTCTGCCAAATTTTTTGGCAGGGCAAAGCACCGGCAAAAACCTCCCATCTCCTGCCAAAACGTCAGAACCTAGACAAAGCAATAGTTTCGGCATTTGAGTTATGAGCACAGAGTAGGTTCGCGAAAGCTAGAATGGACTTTTAAAACAGTCCCGCCAAAAATGGTTGTGGAGGCGGGTCTATTGTTAGCTTTCGTAGGCTGCCCTTTCTATTGAATGAAACCCGCTTGCGGGATTGAAACTAGTCAATGGGCTAACATGGGTGGGATTCTTGTCTTTCTATTGAATGAAACCCGCTTGCGGGATTGAAACAAGCGCAAAATGACGACACTTTTTATGAATCTTGGCTTTCTATTGAATGAAACCCGCTTGCGGGATTGAAACGCGTCATTCCTATATTCATTTTTATCTCAAGCACGCTTTCTATTGAATGAAACCCGCTTGCGGGATTGAAACAAATGGATCGCCATTGCTCAACTGTCCAGCGACGGTTCTTTCTATTGAATGAAACCCGCTTGCGGGATTGAAACAACTACCCGTCCTATCATCTGTGTTCCGACCTGCCTTTCTATTGAATGAAACCCGCTTGCGGGATTGAAACGGATTGCTTGGAATTGCAACTTGATCATAGTCAAACTTTCTATTGAATGAAACCCGCTTGCGGGATTGAAACTACCAATATGGAACTCACAATTACAGCTATGAGAAACTTTCTATTGAATGAAACCCGCTTGCGGGATTGAAACTTGTCCGCATTTAACCCCAACAGCCGTCAGCTAACCCCGCACTTTCTATTGAATGAAACCCGCTTGCGGGATTGAAACGAATTCCTAATTTTGGAAGCGAGAGTGCTAGTCAGTTTGCTTTCTATTGAATGAAACCCGCTTGCGGGATTGAAACACAGTGCTTGTTGCAGTATCTGATGCTGAGATTGAACTTTCTATTGAATGAAACCCGCTTGCGGGATTGAAACGGGAGAAGATAACAAACTGCAAATTGTCGATCCTCGTGACGCTTTCTATTGAATGAAACCCGCTTGCGGGATTGAAACGATTATTATCAATGACCGTATGCAGCGCGATCGCATCTTTCTATTGAATGAAACCCGCTTGCGGGATTGAAACAACTGAAATTACCTTCGATCGCCTTTGGGCGTTGCCTTTCTATTGAATGAAACCCGCTTGCGGGATTGAAACCTCCTAATTTTCACCAAATAATTACCTACTACGTCATCTTTCTATTGAATGAAACCCGCTTGCGGGATTGAAACTTAGTCAATGAAGCAATCGCTTCTAATTATCCCTGGTTGCTTTCTATTGAATGAAACCCGCTTGCGGGATTGAAACAAGTCACATTGTTCGACTTGCTTCCTTTTGAGATAGGCCTTTCTATTGAATGAAACCCGCTTGCGGGATTGAAACCTTTATCCGGAATATCGCTCAAATTATTATTTGCTACTTTCTATTGAATGAAACCCGCTTGCGGGATTGAAACAGGTATTTTATCCTGGTTACAAAGCGTTATCTCGTCTTTCTATTGAATGAAACCCGCTTGCGGGATTGAAACTTGTTGGATTACAGGCATTCTACGTTTTTGTCATTAACTTTCTATTGAATGAAACCCGCTTGCGGGATTGAAACTTCTGTCTAGCACCTCCTCTACTTTTTTCTCTACACTTTCTATTGAATGAAACCCGCTTGCGGGATTGAAACGTGAAATGGCAACCGAATCCCATCACGCCGCTTATTTCTTTCTATTGAATGAAACCCGCTTGCGGGATTGAAACTTAAGAGCTTTCTCGGTCAATAAAAACTTTAAAGTGACTTTCTATTGAATGAAACCCGCTTGCGGGATTGAAACAAAACTTGCGGGTCAGACGCAGGCGCGATTCGCAAATTGCTTTCTATTGAATGAAACCCGCTTGCGGGATTGAAACGAGAAGCTCGTATCAGCCGGGAAACTAGGCGTAGTTCTTTCTATTGAATGAAACCCGCTTGCGGGATTGAAACAAATATTTGCCCTGAGCGGGGTTGAACCGCTCCACACTTTCTATTGAATGAAACCCGCTTGCGGGATTGAAACAGACTGAGAAGCTGGGGGACAGAACAACAAATGCGATTCTTTCTATTGAATGAAACCCGCTTGCGGGATTGAAACAGTACCACCCGTTGGCGAGCGGAGCGTCTAGATCGGCTCTTTCTATTGAATGAAACCCGCTTGCGGGATTGAAACGCGTGAGTGATTGGGAAAATTTGGATCTAGATATACTTTCTATTGAATGAAACCCGCTTGCGGGATTGAAACAGTGCTTTCCGCGCAACTTCATATGAGGCACTGACTTTCTATTGAATGAAACCCGCTTGCGGGATTGAAACGTAGCACCCACGCTGGAATGAAACTGCTGCTGCACCCTTTCTATTGAATGAAACCCGCTTGCGGGATTGAAACTTTTAGATCTTATTAAACAAGATATCGGAACTGCTGCTTTCTATTGAATGAAACCCGCTTGCGGGATTGAAACCACAAATTACCCTTTCAGGATTAAACAATTTAAACTTTCTATTGAATGAAACCCGCTTGCGGGATTGAAACACGAAGATTGGGAAATGGAAAAAATTGAACGAGAAGACTTTCTATTGAATGAAACCCGCTTGCGGGATTGAAACATGCAATGTTCATACACTACTTTAGAAATTGGAAATTCTTTCTATTGAATGAAACCCGCTTGCGGGATTGAAACAGGAATAGCGGAAGATATTTATCTTTCCCTATCCCCCGCTTTCTATTGAATGAAACCCGCTTGCGGGATTGAAACATTAAACCGTTCTGCAATGCACAGAACGGTTTTTTCTTTCTATTGAATGAAACCCGCTTGCGGGATTGAAACTTTCGAGAGCAATATGCTACAGCCTCTACTTTAACTTTCTATTGAATGAAACCCGCTTGCGGGATTGAAACATAATCCTACACTTCCGCCATTAAATCTCTGTGAGCTTTCTATTGAATGAAACCCGCTTGCGGGATTGAAACTGGAGGGGTCTTTTTACAAAATCGACCCTCACACAGTTCTTTCTATTGAATGAAACCCGCTTGCGGGATTGAAACCAGCAACCAAAGCACAAACCACGGCGGACACCGCTCCTTTCTATTGAATGAAACCCGCTTGCGGGATTGAAACTAGGCTGAACAGCCATAAAGAAAAAGTGACTCGGCCTGCTTTCTATTGAATGAAACCCGCTTGCGGGATTGAAACCACACAAAGCGCGATCGCTTTGTTGTATTGTTTTTTTCTTTCTATTGAATGAAACCCGCTTGCGGGATTGAAACAAGTACCATTTAAATTAAGAAATCATAGGGAGAAACGACTTTCTATTGAATGAAACCCGCTTGCGGGATTGAAACTTTTCATTAGCTAACATTTCTACGATGGCTTGAGCTTTCTATTGAATGAAACCCGCTTGCGGGATTGAAACCCGACATCTGCTGAAATACAAGCTGCCATTCAAACTTTCTATTGAATGAAACCCGCTTGCGGGATTGAAACTTAATGTTTTCAGGAGTTACGTCTTTTAAACCGACTTCTTTCTATTGAATGAAACCCGCTTGCGGGATTGAAACCAATACATGGATGGGCTGCACCAGCATATCAAACTTTCTATTAAATGAAACCCGCTTGCGGGATTAAAACGCGAATTTAGAAGTTCTTCCGATTACGAATTGCTGACGGACGAGCTTTGTGGTGAGCACGGAGCATAACAACGCCATCGGCAAACTCTGGAAAGATTCTACCTTCTGCCTTCATGCACTAGGGCGTGTTTTCAAACTCGTTGTATTCTGAAATAGGAGGCGCTCGCATTGTTGTAATCATGAACCGAGGGGACTTCAGCAACGAACAGTGGGAGAGGTAAAAATTATTACTACCATCCCAAAAGCCCAGAACTCTTAAGCCAAATAAAGACCACCGGATAGTTATCAATGGCATCCTATGGATATTGAGAACTGGAGCACCGTGGCGAGACTTGCCAGAACGTTATGGTCCGTGGGAAAGTGTCGCAACAAGGTTTGATCGATGGCAAAAAGCGGGAATTTGGAACCAAATTCTAGAACGGCTACAAGCGATTGCCTCCGGCACGCTACGCGAACGCAGACCAAGAAGGAAAATTGGATTGGGAGGTTCACTACGTGGACGGAACAGTCATACGCGCCCACCAGCATGCTGCAGGTGGAAAAAAGGGGGCGAAGAAGATGAAAAATTAGGGCGTTCTCGTGGTGGTTTCAGTACGAAAATACACATACGCTGTGAGGGACAAGGTAAACCGATAACTTTTATTCTCAGTCCTGGACAAAGAAACGAGTCAATTTTTCTTGAACAATTGATGGAACAAGGTGCGGTCAAGCGTTCTGGGCGTGGTCGTCCACGTTTACGCCCTTTACGCTTAGTCGGCGACAAAGGGTACACAGGTCGTCGCATCCGTAATTACCTTCGTCGCCGTGGTATCCGTTTAACCATTCCACGGCTCTCAAATGAACCCCGTCGCGGTCCTAAAGCCTTTGAAATCTACCGTCAACGCAACGTTGTTGAACGTACTATCAACAGGCTCAAACAATTTCGCCGCATCGCTACCCGATATGAAAAGCTTGCAGCAAACTATACAGCTATGATAACGATCGCCTCCATTATTCTCTGGTTATAGTTTGAAAACACGCCCTAGTTGCATCTGTTGACAATTTTTCCCATATCTTCTGATATTCTTTCTTCATCTCATCAGCCAACTGTTGCGGGCTGAGAATTTGAACATTTTCTCCATATTTCAAAATACGCTGACGAAACCAAAACCAATAATCTATCGTGGCTTCGATATCACGAAATTTCTCTTCCAAATCGCTGCAAACAATGACTTCATCTTTGCGTCGGGGTTTGTAGTTGGCTAATTGTCCGCTCGTGCGATAACGTACTTTCAACGTGGGAAAGTTACATGATGACCAAGCTACATTAGATGCAGCACCAACACTGACTATTCTATCAAGGCGAAAGATATGATTCTGGTCTATGTTGGGCCAATAGTCAAAACGCTTAGAACGCCAGTCAGGTCTAAATGCAAACAGGTAAAGAACACCATCGTGTAATCGCAACTCCGAACGATCAATATCCCAGATTCTCCCTTCTCCTGGTTTGCTTTGATAGCGAATTGTGTAGCGACACTGTTGCTGAAAGCGTTCTTGGAGTTCGCGGACAATGTTATCTAAATTGCGATCGCTATAATCAACAGGAGGACTAAAATCTAGCTTAACAAACGCTGGAATGTCCGATTCTGAAAGGTTACTAATGCGTTGAATCTGGCTAGCTTGAGCCGAAAAGCCCATATCAGAAAGGAAATAAGCAGCTATGGCTAGGGCTTCTCGCTGTTCGTTAGACAATAGTAAGGGAAATTTGGATTCGACGAGTTCGTAAGGGCTGTGAGTTCCGCTTCTAATTTCGATACCGCAATCCCTCAGCTTGCGAATTGCGCGGGTGAGTTTTTGCTTAACATCGGCATTATCTATAGATTGACCCTGTTGTTCGAGAAAGATTGATAGTAAATCTGTAAGTTCGTCGCGTCGTCGTGGTTTTTCGGCTAGAAGTCTGAGGATTTCTAGAGCAAAGGCAAGCTGGTTGTTACTTGCATCCACTTTGGGCGGCATTGTTTGAAAGCGTTTTACGTATTTGACTCTACTAGTGTTCCCAGAATTTTTCGATTGTAGTCAAAAAATGATAACAACATTTCCAAAACTGGTATTAAACTTGGTTCAAAGGAAATACAGGGAAGCAAATGAAGCTTTTTTTACAACCCCTCTACTCTCAGCTTAACCCAGGAGTTGAGAATTGTCCGGTTGGGTGTACTTCTGAATGCATTGTCACTCAACAGGCTCCCAATCTGCAACCACCACCGGGATGTGTTTGTCCCTTGTCATCGCATCAAGCAAAAACTTATAAGGAAATTATACACGGAGATGCAGATATTATTTGCAATAAATCGGCAACTGGTGATGGTAAGTCCTTGGCTGCAAATTTACCGGGACTCATCAACCCTGATTTCCGCATCATGGCTTTGTATCCCACTATCGAACTTGTGGAAGACCAAGCCGAACAGCAAAAGCACTACAACAGCCTATTCAATTTAGATGCTTCTCAACGGGTTGACCGTCTGTTTGGTGCGGAATTAAATAGACGGGTTAAGCAAGCAGATAAGAGTGACAAGTTTCAAGAATTGTTATTGGCGATTTATCAAAAGCCTGTTTTGCTGACCAACCCTGATATTTTTCATTACATGACTCACTTTCAATACCGTAACCCGGCTTATGGTAGCGCTCAATTACCATTGACGTTGGCTGAATGGCCTGATTTATGGGTGTTTGACGAATTTCCTATTTTTGGCAGTCATCAAGAAACCGCTGCTTTAAATAGTTTGGCTTTCATTCGTCGCAGCCAAGAAAACCTACCTCGTCCCAGACGGTTTTTGTTCACTTCAGCAACACCAAAACCCGATTTTATCGAACAACTCCGCAAAGCTAACTTCAAGGTGGCTTCGGTTGAGGGGGTTTATGCAAGTGAGGAAACACCTGGATTTCGACAAATTCTGCAACCTGTGGAGTTGGAGTTTGTGGAATTACCAAAGGATAAAGACACCCAGACATGGTTAGAGGAGATGATTCCGACTCTTCAGCAAATTCTGAATGCGGAGTCAAAAGCGAGAGGCTTGATTATTGTGAATTCGGTGGCGAAAGCCGGTCAGGTCACTCGTTTACTACAAGCTTTGTTACCAGGGGTGATTGTTCGAGAAATTAGCGGACGGGTTGACCGACAGCAAAGATTGCAGGTGCAAAACGACTTGAAAGATTCCAGCCAACCAGTTCTGGTGGTCGGTACTTCTGCAGTTGATGTTGGAGTTGATTTTAAAATTCACTTGTTGATTTTTGAAAGTAGCGACTCTGCAACAGTGATGCAGCGTTTGGGACGTTTGGGGAGACATCCCGGTTTTAATACGTATAGGGCTTTTCTTTTGATTCCCGGTCATACTCCTTGGATTGTGGCACGACTGCAAGAAAAACTGAATCCCAATGAAACAGTAACACGGGATACTTTAGCAGATGCGATCGCTTATGCATTTGACCCACCCAAGGAATTTCAAAAATACCGTCAGCGTTGGGGTACATTGCAAGCCCAGGGAATGTTGTCCCGGATGATGCAAGAGAATAAGAAAGTCAGCGAACAAGTTCGTAGTCGCATGACAGAAGACTTGCAGCGTATTTACTCGCAAGATTTTGCCTCAGCCTACAAACAATGGTTTGCAATGCAAAACAATCCGGTTGGTAAAGCAACCCAAAAAGAACTTTTACGCTTCCGAGGAGGTTCAACGCTACAAGCCGCCGTTTGGGATGGCAATAATTTCTATACTTATGACCTATTGCGACTTTTACCTTATGCACGAGTTGAAATCATTAATCGGGAAACCTTTTTAAATGCAGTTCTTCAGACAGGAAGAGGTGAAGAAGAATTTCCCGATGAATTTATCAATGTTTACCTTCGCATTCAAGAATGGTTGGATAAGCGAGTGGATAATATTAGCTTGCACTGCAACCGGAACAGCAGCGAGTTACCAGTTAGCGAACTCTATTTAATAGATAAGTTAAGTTTAGTTGGAGATTTGCAAGCTGATGTTGTGAAGTGTTTGCACCACAAAAAATTACTCACTTTTCTAGTTCCAGTCAACAAAAATAAACTTAGCAGTCATTGGGAAGTAAGCCGCACTCTTAACCTCAGCCCATTATTTGGTTTATATCGTTTGGTTGATGCTAGCGAACAAGCTTATGCTTGTGCATTTCATCAAGATGCTTTACTTTTAGAAGCTTTAAAGTGGCAATTAAAAAAATTTACCAGCACTCGATTTGAATCTTCCATCTTTTGATTTTTATCACTAACAACTGTACGAGCGCAAGGCATTGCGCCCCTACTATCTACTAACAACCCTTTCATGTCTACCCTTCTTCAAACACTGCTCATCGAAACTTTACCAGAAGATACAGACCCAATTTTGCGTTTGTATATCGAGAAGCTACTACCACCACTAGAACGTGAATTTCGTTTCATTTCAGCTTTAGGCGGTTCTTACGAAGCACATTACCAACTATTATCTCAGCTTGGCGACTCCTATGCTCGAGAAAAAGCTCAAAGTTGGTCGAGTCGTGCAGACCAAAATTTATTGGTTCACGTTCTGAATGGCTTACTCACTGCTTGGAACATCAGTAAATATTTATCTCAACCCCTATCAAATGTTGAAAAATATTTACTTTGTTTGGGATTAACTCTGCATGACTATAACAAGTATTGTAACGGACAAGGAGAAGAAACACCAAAACAGTGGCAAGTCGAAGAAATTATTGATTTATGCCGCGATTTAGGAGAAAAACTTGAATTTCAATCATTTTGGTCTAAATGGCAAGACTATCTACCAGAAATTGCTTACTTGGCACAAAATACCCAAAATAAAGCTAGCACAAATATTTACCCTGCTAACTGGCCTGTTCCTAAAATTAAAGACCGCCGACGTTTAGAAATTCCCTTGCGTCGTCTGCTTGCTTTTGGCGATATTGCAGTGCATTTCAGCGATCCAGCAGACATAGACACACAAACAGGAGGACAAAGACTGCGCGAACAATTGCGATTTTTAAATATTAACAAAAATTTGGTTTATCATCGCTTACGAGATACTGTAGGTATCCTCAGTAATGGTATTCACAACTCCACAATTCAGTTTGCTAAAGAACTCAATTGGGAACCAATTCTGTTCTTTGCTCAAGGGGTTATTTATCTAGCACCACCAGATAATGAAACTCCAGAGATTCCCGAACTTCAAGAATTTATTTGGACTCAAGTCAGTGGAGTCTTAGCTCATAAAATGATGGGAGGAGATATTGGGTTTAAGCGAGATGGAAAAGGTTTAAAAGTTGCACCGCAAACATTGGAATTATTCTCTCCAGCAGAACTTATTCCCAAACTACCGCGAGTCATTGAGGTTAAAGTCGCAAATAGTAAAGACCCCGCAACACCCAAACGTTTGGAGAAGTTATCTTTAACTGATACCGAACGAGAATTTCTCAGCAAAGGTGCAGATATTCGAGCCGATCGCATTGCTGAATTTATTTTTCTAACCCAAAAAGAGTTTTTTGGTGAGTCTCCAGAATATATAAACTGGATGCTCAATACTTTAGGAATTAGTAACAAAATATCACCAGAACAAACACAAGTTCAAGCAGGAGGTGTAAATTATGGATGGTATCATGCGGCTGCTTATTATATTGCGAATCATACCACTTTAAAACCAGAAGATATATCGGACTCTATTGAAAGATGGGCAGAAGATTTAGCAAATTGGGCAATTGAAAATAACTTACTCTCTTCACATTCAAGTCCTATCCGCAAGATTTTCTATGATTACTTAAACCAGTATCTAGAAGTCAAAGGATGGGATAGCGATCGCACTTCATTTGACACTGAATTTACAGCCTATGCCAATGCGAAAACAAAGGTAGCAAAACAACCTATTTGTTCGTTAAGTTCTGGTGAATTCACCTCTGAAGACCAAATGGATTCTGTGGTTTTATTTAAGCCACAACAATATAGCAATAAAAACCCTCTTGGAGGGAGACAAATCAAACGAGGTATTTCTAAAATCTGGGCTTTGGAAATGTTACTTAGACAAGCTTTTTGGTCAGTACCAGCAGGAAAGTTAGAGGAACAACAACCCGTCTTTTTATATATCTTTCCTGCTTATGTCTATTCTCCTCAAACAGCTGCTGCTATTAAGTTATTAGTCAACAACATGAAGTTTATTAATCTCTGGGATGTCCGCAAGCAGTGGCTAGAGAATAAGATGAGCATCCATGCTTTGCAATCCGTCACATGGTTAAGTGATGAAGCCAATTTAGGACGTTTTGACAAAGATAAATATGCTAGAGAAGATTTGCCTTTTATGGCAATGAACTACACGACAACACGAGGAAAAACACTCACTGATGCATGGGTACAACCTGCTTTTCTTGCTTTATCGCTTTCCATATTATTAGGAGTCAAGGTTATAGCAACCAGTAGTTCCGTTCCACTTTATGACAGCGATTGTGATTTTAAAGAATCAATAGTTCTCGATGCACCAGCGTCATTTTGGAATTTACTTGGATTATCTAATTCTTTGCGAATTCAAGATTTTCAAAATGCAATGCAGCGACTGTTGATTGCATACAGCCTACATTTAGACACTCGTAGTTCTCCACCAGATGCTAAATGGAGAGATTTGATTAAAACAGTTCGGGAGGTGACAACGAATGTACTCAATATTTTTTGTCTAGCAGCAGAGGGTTTACGACGAGATAAACGAGATATACCCAGTCAAGAAGAAGTTAAGCGCTATTGGCAATATGCTCAAATCTGGGTAAAACAAGATGATTTCAAACAAAATGGATGTGTTTTTCTCATGAAGTTAATTGAAAAGCTAGTGCAGCAATATCGCGTGTTTTATCAAGCAAATTTAGGTGAATCTAGTCATACAATATTACTTCCCTTATCAAAAGCTTTGGAAATGATTTTATCAGTTCCTCAGCAGGTTGATGTCGATGATTTAATTTTGCAAGCTTCCGGACAAATTCAAGATGCTTTAGGGCGTCAGGAGGTTTATAAACGTCCTTTAATGATGAATAGATCGGTGGAAAAAACTAAAAGAGAGGAGCAAGAATTAATGGCAATTCATGCTTTTATGACTACTTGTGTTCGCGAACTTTTTCTTGGGATTTATAAAGGCGATCGCGCTTTGTTACAAGAAAATCGCAATCGGATTAAATCTGGAGCAGAATTTGCTTATCGGTGGTTGGCTTTGCAAGAAAAATCTACTAAGGTGTCTTAGGTTTTTTAATTAATAATTAACCGCAGATGAACGCAGATGCACGCGGATGAGTTTTTGAGTTTTGTCTTAATATATAAGGAGCAGGATCGTGAGCGTTTTTACAACTTTGAAGTCTGAATTTCAATCTGCATTTCCCCGTTTAGCATCTGGAAAGTATATCCATTTTATCTTGTTACGTCACAGTCAATCGTTCCCTATATTTCAAACAGATGGAATCCTTAACACTGCACGCACGCAAGCGGGTTTGGGTAATACAGATGAAAGCAAAAAACAAATTAGTCGTTTGGTGATGTTTAAGCGCAAACAAACGACTCCTGAAAGACTTGCTGGACGGGAATTACTCCGTGGTTTGAGTTTGACTAGCGCGGATGAAGCAAATAAGGATAAGCACTGTGAATATAATGGTGAGAAATCCTGTAAAAAATGCCCGGATTGTATTATCTATGGATTTGCGATCGGTGACAGTGGTTCCGAACGTTCTAAAGTTTACTCTGATTCGGCTTTTTCTTTGAGTGCTTACGAAGAGTCCCATCGTAGTTTTACATTCAATGCACCCTTTGAAGGTGGAACGATGAGTGAAGCTGGGGAAATGCGAAGCAGTATCAACGAGTTGGATCACGTGATTCCAGAGGCGACATTCCCCACAGTGGAAACGCTTCGTGACTCTACTTATGAAGGCTTTATCTATGTTTTGGGTAACTTACTTCGTACTAAAAGATACGGTGCTCAAGAATCGCGCACGGGAACAATGCGAAATTACATTGGTGGAATTGTTTTTGGTGATGGTGAAATTTTTAGTAATTTACATTTTACTCAAGCGCTTTACGATGCTTTAAAAGGAGATATCGATACTCCTATTAGTGATGTTTTACAGCAAGTAGAGACAGTGGCGAATAATTTATTGAATGATGAGCCTGTACGGAAAACCAAGTTAATTTTTGGTTCGCAATTAGATGATTTAGTCGGTGAAGT
The DNA here is from genome assembly GCF_045865695.1 of Scytonema hankhaensis NUACC26. Classification (NCBI taxonomy): domain Bacteria; kingdom Bacillati; phylum Cyanobacteriota; class Cyanophyceae; order Nostocales; family Scytonemataceae; genus Scytonema; species Scytonema hankhaensis. The sequence continues at coordinate 49,699 of NZ_BAACAP010000223.1, read as the reverse complement.
TAATGCTCTATACCAAGATGAGGCTCGCTTGGTGGAAACTATGACTGCATTATATGGGCAAACTAAAGCTTATGCAGAGTCTTTTGGAGCTTTGAAAAAGAAAGGTAAGTAACCCAATTTGGATTACCCCCCTTAATCCCCCCTTGTAAAGGGGGGAAATGGAAAATCTAATTCCCTCCTCACAAGTTACCTACGTGCTTAATTTGGTTAGCTTGTAAAGGGGGGAAATAGAAAATCTAATTCCCTCCCCTTAGAAAGGGGAGGGTTAGGGTGGGGTAAAACCCATGCAAAAATCCACAATGATATTATTATGGCTTTATACCACTGCACTTTGACGCTACACGATAATGTTTTCTTCGCCACTAGGGAAATGGGAATTCTCTATGAAACTGAGAAATATTTACACAATTGGGGGCTAAGTTTTGCACTGTTTTCTATTAATTACATTCCCCAACCCTATCGTTTACAAGGAGAACTAGCACAAAAACCTACATATTTAGATGCAAGTGCCGAACAAAATCTTCTACATCTCAATCAAGCCGGAATTTATGTATTCCCCGCTCAACCTATCAATTGGTCTTATCAAATTAATACCTTTAAAGCTGCTCAAGTTGGCTATTATGGTAAGTCAAAACAGTTTGGCGATAAAGGTGCTGAGAAAAATTACCCAATTAATTACGGAAGGGCTAAAGAATTGGCTGTAGGCAGTCAATATCGCACTTATATTGTTGCTCCAGAAACTATCAAAATTCCTCGGTGGATACGGTTGGGAAAATGGGCAGCCAAAATTAGAGTTGAAGTCATTAAACTTCCCGAACAAATCATGCGATCGCAATCTGGAGATTACACCTGTTTGCATCCTTTAAATCCCTTAGATTTATCAAATGAGACTCGACTGTTACTTTACAACCGGATTGTTATGCCTCCCGTGAGTTTGGTAAGTCAAGCACAATTACGGGGTGAGTATGTATTTGCCAAGAAGAATGATGAAGTGAAAAAGAAGGATTGGGATGCTTTTAAAGCAACATTAACAGCAGAACAATATCAGCAATTACCTGAAGAAATTTATTTACCAAAGGTCACTTTTTATGGAGCAAGAAATGTCGTTGCAACAGCATAAGTTTACTACATTACATTCTATTGTTGTCGAACTTGCAGCAGCAGATGTAGGAGAAATCCCCCCGACTTTATCTCGTGCATTGCATGCGCTAGTAGTTAAGTGGTTAGCAGCAGCAAATCCATCTGTAGCGGAAGCCGTTCATGCAAGTCAAAGTTCGCCATTGACGATTTCAGGTTTGTTGGGAAATCGCCGTCAGGGTGGGGTGCGTGTAGGAGATTACTTTTATTTTCGGATTAGTTTATTGGATGGTGGTTTGGTTGAACCATTGATGCGGGGATTTGAACTGTCAGAGAATCAATCTTTGGTGTTGGGAGATTTCCCGTTTGTACTGCGGAATATGTACGCTTTACCAGGAACGCATCACCTAGCTGGTGCGGCTGATTACGCGCTGCTGTCACACCCAGCCCCAGTTTTAACGGATATCGAGATGCATTTTCTGTCTCCCACTAGCTTTAAGCAAAATCAAAGCGTGCAGACTTTTCCCTTACCTGAATTGGTGTTTAACTCACTGCATAGGCGGTGGAATGTTTTTGCACTAGAACAATACCAACTTCCGGCTTGTGAATGGAATGCTGTAGTCACAGGTTACGAACTGAAAACCTACGCACTCAAGATGGAAGGAGGTGCGGAAGTTGGGGCGCAAGGCTGGATACGCTATCGATTTAATTGTGCTGAAACGGCTCGAATTGCAACAATTTTGGCAAATTTTGCCTTCTTTGCAGGTGTAGGACGTAAAACTGCTATGGGAATGGGACAGACACAGTTAGGCAATTCACAATTCAAAATTCACAATCCAAGAACTCAAAGTTATAAAAAACCTCGTAGAAAGGCTAACGCGAAATGAACGAACAATTTTATCTTCCCCTCGCTTATCTAAATGCTTGGGAATATTGTCCGCGTCGCTTTTTTCTGGAATACGAACTAGGAGAAAATGCTGACAACGAGCATATTATCATTGGTCGTCACTTACACCGCAATGTTGATGATGAGGGGAAATCTGTGGAAGGTGACAAAGTGGTTTATCGACATCAATGGGTGTGGAGCGATCGCACCCTCATCAATGGCATTATCGATGCAGTAGAGGAAAAAGACAACCAGTTAGTGCCGTTGGAATTTAAAAAAGGACGCATGGCAAACCACTTGAACGACCATTTTCAACTGTGTGGTGCGGCTATGTGTTTGGAAGAACGTACAGGAAGTACCATTCCTTACGGAGAAATTTTTTACTATGCCAACCGTCGTCGCGAGCGTATCCATTTTACACCCGAATTGCGGTTAGCAACAGAACAAGCAATTCAAGCAGCGAGGTCAGCCATTGGAGGTGCAATGCCACCACCGATTGACAATGCGAAAAAGTGTCAGGATTGCAGCTTGCAGAAAATTTGTTTGCCCAAAGAAATCAAAAAACTACGCCTTGAGGTATAAATTATGTCTATTCTCTACGTCACTCAACCTGATGCAGTTCTCAGCAAAGCAGCAGAAGCTTTTAAAGTTGCTCTCAAACAAGAAGATGGCAATTGGGAGAAAAAATCCGTTCCCGCTCAAACTGTCGAACAAGTGGTTTTAATGGGAAATCCCCAAATGACAGGCGATGCTCTAGTCTATGCTTTAGAACTAGGAATGCCAGTACATTACCTGTCTGGTTTTGGTAAGTACTTGGGTTCCGCGCTTCCTGCATATTCTCGTAACGGTCAGTTGCGGTTGGCACAGTATGCTGCTTACTATAATGCAGACCATCGTTTGGAGATTGTTAAAACAATTGTGACTGGCAAAATCCACAATCAACACGCTGTTTTATACCGTCACGACCAAAAAGACAATCCCCTGAAATCTCGCAAACAGCTTGTTAAAGAACAAACAACTCTTAACGAGTTGCGAGGTGTTGAAGGATTGGCAGCGCGAGAATATTTTGCCGCTTGGTCTAAGATGCTAGAGGAAGAATGGTCATTTAATGGGAGAAATCGCCGCCCCCCTACCGATGCGGTAAATGCATTATTGGGTTTTGCTTACGGGCTTTTGCAAGTACAGGTAACAGCTGCAGTTCATATGGCTGGTTTAGACCCTTATGTTGGTTATTTACACGAGGCGACAAGAGGACAACCCGCAATGGTTCTGGATTTGATGGAAGAATTTCGCCCGTTGATTGCTGATAATTTGATTCTTTCAGTCATCAGCCACAAAGAAATTAAACCCGATGATTTTACCGATAATCTTGGTGCGTATCGACTTTCCGATAGCGGACGCAAACAGTTTTTGCAAGCCTGGGAACGAAAAATGAACGATGAGTTTAAGCATCCCACCTTTGGTTATCATTGCAGCTACCGGCGTGCGATCGAATTGCAAGCACGATTGTTCAGTAGGCATCTACAAGAAGGAGTTCCTTATAAAGCGCTGACACTGAGATGAGTACTTTGTTTTACCTCGTCATTTACGACGTACCAGACAATAAAGCAGCAAATAAGCGGCGAACAAAACTCCATAAACTACTTTCTGGATATGGAACATGGACACAATACAGCGTGTTTGAATGTTTTTTAACCGCCGTACAGTTTGCTAAACTAACAGTGCAAGTTGAGAACTTGATGAAACCAGCCGAAGATTCAGTGCGGATCTATGTTTTAGACGCCGGGTCGGTACGCAAGACCATCACCTACGGTTCCGAGCAACCTCGACAGCAAGACACAATAATATTATGATATTAGGGTAGTCTTACAGATTTTTTTGGCAGGGCAAAGCACGGGCAAAAACCCCCCACCTCCCGCCAAAACGTCAGAACCTAGACAAAGCAATACTCTCAGCGATTGAAGTATGAGCACAGAGTCTGTTTGCGAAAGCTAGAATGGACTTTTGAAACAGTCCCGCCAAAAATGGTTGTGGAAACCGCTCTATTGTTGACTTTGGTAGGTTGCCCTTTCTATTAAATGAAACCCGCTTGCGGGATTGAAACTTCGCACAATTAACGCTCCCCGATGGGGAGCAATATCACTTTCTATTAAATGAAACCCGCTTGCGGGATTGAAACCGACTTTAATTTAGCAGACAATATTAGTAGGCTTGAAACTTTCTATTAAATGAAACCCGCTTGCGGGATTGAAACAAATAAATAAAAATCTGAAGATAAATATAACATTCATCTTTCTATTAAATGAAACCCGCTTGCGGGATTGAAACTCTTCAGACTGTATAGGAAATAGAAAAAAACAGCCATGCTTTCTATTAAATGAAACCCGCTTGCGGGATTGAAACCAGTCTCTTAAAAATCTAGAATTTTGAATAGTCTGTTCCTTTCTATTAAATGAAACCCGCTTGCGGGATTGAAACTTTTCATGTTAAAACTAGTTAAACTTTACTTGATTACTTTCTATTAAATGAAACCCGCTTGCGGGATTGAAACATTCTTCTTTAGCTTGCTCGTCTAGCTCGTCATCCGCCTTTCTATTAAATGAAACCCGCTTGCGGGATTGAAACTAATCGATAATATACATTGATAAAATAATCTTTATCTTTCTATTAAATGAAACCCGCTTGCGGGATTGAAACAAACTATTAACAGAACTAAAGCAGAACAATTAGCCCTTTCTATTAAATGAAACCCGCTTGCGGGATTGAAACTATCTCAAACTCTGATTGGGCAAAGATTGAAGGATTACTTTCTATTAAATGAAACCCGCTTGCGGGATTGAAACAAGATAGCGACGGCAACGCCATTATGTTGGACAACTCTTTCTATTAAATGAAACCCGCTTGCGGGATTGAAACCGACTGAACGCTCTGCAATCGTCATCCACAATGACCACAACTTTCTATTAAATGAAACCCGCTTGCGGGATTGAAACCTAATATTTAGAATTTGTGATGCCCCAACACTCAAACTTTCTATTAAATGAAACCCGCTTGCGGGATTGAAACATATCTCCAGCGACTGCTGCTCAATATCTATTAGCAAGTCGCTTTCTATTAAATGAAACCCGCTTGCGGGATTGAAACTTATATTCTAGAAGGAGCAGTTTACCAGTAGAACTTTCTATTAAATGAAACCCGCTTGCGGGATTGAAACCCAATCGACTAACTAACAACTGATTATTTAAGTCCAACTTTCTATTAAATGAAACCCGCTTGCGGGATGGCAACAATTCACTCTCTCTTTCAGATGCGCTCGCGGTTTCTTTTTTTATTTCCTTCAACGAGCGTACACTGAAAGACATTTAATAGTAAACTGACTCAAGTTGATTGAGTATAAACAGTATGCGGCGTGACCCCATTTTTTATCAGATGTTTCAGAGATTCCCTCAATTGCTCTTTGATTTAATTGGCGCTCAACCAGACAACGCCGAAGAGTATCGGTTTGATTGTGTCGCCGTTAAGGAACCGAAGTTTGAGATTGATGGGGTGTTTCTGCCACCAGATTCGCAACCGGGAACGGTTTATTTCTGTGAAGTTCAGTTTCAAAAGGATGAGGAACTCTACGAACGGTTGTTTGGTGAATCGTTGTTATATTTTTACCGCAATTGCAATCAGTTTGACGATTGGCAAGCGGTGGTCATTTACCCATCACGCAGTATCGAACAGAGTAAAGTCTATCCCCATCGTTCGCTGCTCAATGGCGAACAAGTGCATCGAATTTACCTCGATGAGTTAACAGATGTGCGCTCACTGCCCGTAACGGTAGCAGCAACGGTATTGACAATCGCACCGGAAGCACAAGCCCCAGAATTGGCACGGGAATTGCTCTCGCGAACCGAGCAAGAGGAGTTTACAGCCAGAGAACGAGGGAACATCATCGATATTATCACCTCTATAATGGTCTATAAGTTTGCCAATTTAAGTCAAGGGGAGATTAGGGCAATGCTAGGATTGGATTTGACTCAAGAGCCAAGGGCAATTCGAGAAGCAAAGGAAGAAGGACGAGTTGAAGGACGAGAAGTAGAAGCACTCGCGCTGATTACTCGACTGTTAACGCGCCGATTGGGACTTGAACTTTCTGATGAGATGCGATCGCTTCTCTCAACACTCCCGCTTTCGGTACTCGAAGACCTCAGCGAAGCCCTGCTAGATTTCACCACTCTAGCGGATTTGGAACACTTTTTAGCAGAACATCTTGAACCAAAAATTGTGGATTAAGCGGAATATTTAATCTCCAAGGATTGAATAACTGCTTCATCGCACGGCTGTTTGACGATTGGGTACTCGAACGGGGTATGGTCGATGCCAGGTATTAAATAACGGGATGCTCCCTTTTGTTTTAAACTCAGACTTCCAATTCAAGAACTCTAAAATGTTTTGATGAGTGCTGTAACCAAGAGTAATTCTGAAATGCTTCATCAATCAGATTGACGAATTTGTTCCCAATTTCAAGGTTGTTTAAGCCTGGAAGTTTAATTAGCGCACTTAATTATGGCGACGTAAATGTGCGCTCACATTTCTGTTTAGCTTTGACATCATAGCCATTATAGACGCAGTAAGTTTTTCTCAGCATTGGATGTCGCCAACGCTCATGGCTACCTTTACCACGCTTAGGCTAGTAAACAAAAGCCAAATCCAAAAATTTTACTTTTCGTTACGGGGTAGGGTCGAGGTAAGCAGTAATTCTCACCTCGACCCTACCCCCTAACCTCGCATAAATTTTTTACAAATTCGCCAATAGTGTCAGCTTAACCATTTACGGATTGAAATGCTTTGAGAATTTCGCCCTCTGGCACATGGTTTCCACGGGGCAGTAACTCTTTACCTGTTAAAGCGGCAGCGACACGAGCAACTGAGGCACCATATTGATGTCCCCCTTCTAACATTGCGTCCGTGATGCCATCTGGCTCCATACGAAGACCGCCTGAGCGGGCATAGGGACCCCAGCGAGAACCTGTGACTTCGCTACCTGGTGCCGATTTTGGGAAGGGTACAAGAATCATTCCGCACTCTGCTAACGAGCCAAGCATAGCAATCTGGGTGAGTTCCACTCCAGAACCTGCATTCCCATATCCGCCACCTGTTGCAAAGACTCCTGCTACTTTACCAACAAGTTCATCGACTAACCAAAGTTGGTACACACTGCTATCGATGAACTTTTTGATTCTCCAGTCCAGCATTCCCATGTGTACGGGAGAACCCAAAATGAGGGCATCGCATTGACGAACTTCATCGATTGTCGCCGACTCTGCGGTGCGGAGCGTAACCGTTGTACCTGCTACCGATGCAGCACCTTCAGCAATACTTTGGGCGAGTTTTTGAGTGTTACCGAACATGCTAATATACACAATTAGAACTTCAGCCATGTAAATTTCCTCTTTTTCAGAGATTTTGTCGTGATTTCATGTTGCTGTCACTGCTTAATTCAAGAATTCAATGCCATATTTGGAAGCAATGGAGGCAATCTTATTCATGCTTGGCTCAATCTGATTCACGTTTGCTCGTACAGATTCAGAGTCGGGTGAGAAATTTTTTGGAACTTTCGTTCCGATTTCCTCAATGAAATTTTCAAATCCTTTAGAAGGCGTCATTAATAAGATTTTGCCCGGTTCAGAACCCACATTTTTGTAACCATAAGGCACGCCAGCAGGGATATAGACAATATCTCCAGCATTAACCTTCGTTGTTTTGTTGGGATCAAAGCCAAAAAACTCGAACTCCCCTGCCAAAGCATAGAAATTTTCTGGAACATTGATGACATGTTTTTTCAGGAGAAAGCCGCCAGGGCTAGATCGAGGTGCATTAGTAATTTCAACAACAGAAAAATCTTCAAAACTACCTCTATTCACGATATTTTTGAAGTTTTTGAACGTGAATAAATCTTCATTCACGGCAAATGTTTTCTCTCGATCTGCATGGAAAACGACAAAGCTTCGATCTACTTTAAGGGGTGTTGCTATAGCAGTTGTCGGATTGAATCCTGTGACAAGTGCAATGATTGCAAAGAGCAGAGCAATGATACTTTTTTTCATCTGTCTTTACCTGATTCATTGAAGCTTGAGGAAGAGAGAGTGGATGTAACCCTTTTCACCTGAACAGTAAAACGGATGCATTTAAAATTACAGAGAGGCGTTGATCTGTTGGAGTAACCCGTAGAAATCTTCGAGGTGCCATGTTTCGGCAATTCGACCTTCAGCAATTCGATGAATATCCATCGTCCTGAATGTCACCGAACGATTCGTTGGAGCAATCCCTAAGAATTTGCCCTGATGAGTAGCATGTATCGTGGATCGAACAGCAACTTTGTTTTCTGTAACCAGAATATCTTCGAGAGTGAATTGAACATCAGGAAATGCCGTCCGAAACGCTCGAATGGTTGCCTTTTCGCCATCAGGTCCTGGTGCTTGTCCTGGAATTGCCGGACGATCTGCCCAATCGACAGCAAGGATATCATCTAATATGTCCACATTGCCAGTGTTAAAAGCGGCATAGAACTGGCGAGCAAGGGTCTCATTGTCCATATTTATTGTTGTCTAACTCCCTAAACGAACAGTGCAACAGCATCTAATCTGTTGAAGCATTTCTAGCGAGGATGATACATTGACCTACTTAGCTGCGAACGAGTGGGGTATCGACAAGTTGCTCGGTAATAAACCAGGTTTGAAGCTCATTTGTTCGTAGCACCTCTTTCACGATTTCACGAGTATCCTTTGATTGCATTGAAATAAGTCTCCTAACTTTGAGGAAAGTTGTTGGACAGCAGAGGTTATTCTTTCACTTCAAACTGGTCTTTCGTTGCGCCACAAACTGGACAGACCCAATCATCTGAAACATCTTTAAAAGGTGTCCCAGGTTCAATATCGGAGTCTGAATCCCCCTGCTCTGGGTCGTACTCATGACCACAGATAAGACAAACATATTTTTCCATTGCAGTTTTCATGACTATCTTTTCCTCCCAGAGAACTAAAAGCCTATCTATCACTTGCCTACAAGCGTTTCTCTCTCCGCCCGATTATTTATTGACTTTGCTGTGTTCTATTAACAGGAATCCAGGTAAAAATTATTAAGCGCATTTTTGGAGCCAGTGCTAGCTTGTGGTTACCACCAGTTGAAGCACCTAGCGTCGCAAAGAGCAAGGGAGAAAAGAGAGAAGAGAGAATTTTACAAATGATTTAGGATGGCTATAGAATGTACAAACGCCACAGGGACACATAGGGTTCTAAATAGTCTCAATTCGTTGGCATAAGCTTACATTAACCACATGCTTTTCACCCAACTCTGCTTGACTTCAACAAGTATTAAACGGAAGTGATGCTAAATTCTTTCATATTCTTGCTGAGTTATCACATTCTTGGGATTTTCTGGCAAGCTCGATTAACTAATTTTTCGATAAGCCTTTGGAGTGATGCCTGTCAGTTGTCGAAAATGCTTGGTTAGGTGACTTTGATTTGTAAAGCCACATCGCAAGGCAATATCAGCAATAGACAGATCCTTTACCTTCAACAACTGCTTTGCTCGCTCCACTCGCTGCTGAATTACATACTGGTAAGGAGCAATGCCCATCGACTGTTTGAACAGTTTACAAAAATGGTATTGGCTAATTTCTAATACCTCAGCTAGAGCCAATAGCCTGATTTCTTGCTCAAGATGTACATTGATATACTCCAGCACCTGATTGAGCTTGTACCAAGGTAGTCCATTCTCATATTTCTGAATGATTTGCTCCCAAGTACAGTAACTCCGCAACAGATGAATTGATAGCGTAGTTGCTAGGGAATCGACATAAAGGCGATCGCACCGTCCATTCGACGCCAGCGCTGATTTCAGGGAAAGTCCGATTCCATAAATTAACGGATCGGGCTTGGCAAATTGGGGGAGAAGTTCAACACGATCTCGATCTACAGATTCATGAGCAATTTGAGCCAAGAGGGTAGGCTCAAGCATGAGCAAAGTCACTTCGCTTTCTCGATCCCAGCTCGATTTATGCAGTACGCTAGCCGGAATAATCACGACATTCCCGTTGAGAACCTGCTCACTCCGCCTGCGTTCGTTCAACACTCGCTCTACTTGAGTGCCAGAGTGATGAACAACAACGACATGCTGAGCATTGCTGTGCTCGGGTATCTCCCAAGCTGGTTGCCGATGGTGCTCGATCTGAATTCCATTCCACTCTAATTGGTAACTGGAAAGGAGAGGCAGGCGAGGTGTGACCTGCGAAGTATCATCCGTTCCTGGGTAAACAATGGTTGAGGGTTTCTCTGTTGACATATTGTTAACCTAAACTTTTTAGTTTACTGAAGGTCGTTTATCAACATCAGTGGGTGTGGAGCGATCGCTATTACTATACTGTAAATGGGTAACAACTGTTCTTTTTCAGAATGGTTTCACAGCATTACGGTTCCAAGCTATCTCGACAGCAAGAGACAATCATCTTATGATGCTAGAATGAAATTAACAGTTTTTTGGCAGGGCAAAGCACGGGCGAAAACCCCCCACCTCCCGCCAAATTGACAGAACATAGACAATTCAATAGTTTCAGCGATTGAGGTATGAGCACAGAGCTTGTTCATGAATGCCAGAAATGGACTTTTAGAATAGACCTGCCAAAAATGGTCATCGGAATGGCTCTATAATTGGCTTCGGTTGGCTGCCCTTTCAAATAAATGAAACCCGTTCGCGGGATTGAAACAGAATGGTGTAAGCAAATATTTACCATTCCACCTTCTTTCAAATAAATGAAACCCGTTCGCGGGATTGAAACCGCCAATTCGTTTGAGATTCAGTTGGGATAGATACTCTTTCAAATAAATGAAACCCGTTCGCGGGATTGAAACACAATTTCATTAATAGCTTCTTCTGAAAGTTGGTTTCTTTCAAATAAATGAAACCCGTTCGCGGGATTGAAACTTGTTTTGAGGAGTGGCATTGGGGGCTGGAGTCTGCTTTCAAATAAATGAAACCCGTTCGCGGGATTGAAACAATTGGGTATCATCAACATAAGCTTTAATATCACTTTCAAATAAATGAAACCCGTTCGCGGGATTGAAACATGTGTGTTTGGGTCAAGGCTGGAGATGGTTTATAGACTTTCAAATAAATGAAACCCGTTCGCGGGATTGAAACTTTGCTTCTGGAGGCTTAGAGCAGCCTAATGAAGATCTTTCAAATAAATGAAACCCGTTCGCGGGATTGAAACAGAAAGTCCCCACACTGCCCGATATGCAAAGCATCAACTTTCAAATAAATGAAACCCGTTCGCGGGATTGAAACAGTTTTTGAACATCATTACTAACCTCATGCCCCAACTTTCAAATAAATGAAACCCGTTCGCGGGATTGAAACTCAGTTAATAGGAGATAGAAAATATGGTATCATCTACTTTCAAATAAATGAAACCCGTTCGCGGGATTGAAACTTCCTCTAATTGATACTCCCCTACGCGAGAACCGTACTTTCAAATAAATGAAACCCGTTCGCGGGATTGAAACCGAAAAAGGAAAAGGCAAGAAAATCCTTTTTGAGAAAGCTTTCAAATAAATGAAACCCGTTCGCGGGATTGAAACAAGAATATTGCGATCGCTCACAACATATCTTTAGCTTTCAAATTAATGAAACCCGTTCGCGGGATTGAAACGATGCCTTTACTAAGTCGTCTGGGCTTTGACAAGACTTTCAAATTAATGAAACCTGCTTGCGGGATTGAAACCATCGGCGATCGCCTTCATGCGATTCATGCGAACCTTTCAAATTAATGAAAATTATCACCTCTATAATGGTCTATAAGTTTGCTAATTTAAGTCGAGCGGAGATTAAGGCAATGCTAGGGCTGGATTTGACTCAAGAGCCACGGGCAATTCGGGAAGCGAAGGAAGAAGGACGAGTTGTGGAAGCACTTGCACTGGTTACTCGACAGTTAACACGCCGATTGAGACCTGAACTTTCTGATGAGATGCGATCGCTTCTCTCTACACTCTCTCTTTCGGTACTTGAAGACCTCAGCGAAGCCCTGCTAGATTTCAACACTCTAGCGGATTTGGAACACTTCTTAGCAGAACATCGGCGTAGCCCGATGTAGAGCAGTAGCTTACAAAGAGTATCGCCTACAATTATTGCTGATAACTGTGTCAAAAATACCCTCAGAGACCTGAGTCCATGTTAGTTTTTAGTATCGCCTACAATTATTGCTGATAATTGAAACATCGATTTTTTAAAAGGCGTTCAACAATGATAATTAGAGTGAAGTGTTAACTCAAAACAATCAGCATGACAGCAGAACAGCCAGTACAACCTCAAGAAATCCCTGTACTTGACTATGGCGAACAGCCAGAAGCCTCAAATTTGGTTTTGCCAAAATCTGCTTCTTTGTCTAGCCCTGCTCAATGGACTCATTTGCATTTTGAAGTACAGCAACAGCCCGCGCACGACACAGGCGAACACCGTCACCAAATGCATATTTTGACCATGGTGACATCTGGTACGCCAATTAGCCAGTCGATTGACGGGCAGTCTCAACATCATTTAGTGGGTCAAAATAACGCCTTTATTCTTCCAGCTGGGGCACTGCATCGCTGTAACTGGCAACAGGATATCGAGTTTATGTTTGTTGGGCTAGCTCCTCATGTGTTTATTCAAGTGGGTCAGGAACTGGTTAATTCCGATCGCATCGAACTGATCCCCCAGTTTGCCACCATTCAAGATCCATTAATTCAAGGAATTCTGTTCACCCTAAAACAGGAATTAATCGCGTCAGACATTAATACTCATTTATTTGTCGATCGACTTAAGGTAACGCTTGTGGCGCACTTGCTGCGAAAATACGGCGTTCAAAAAGTCCAAATCGCTACTTATACCGATGGATTACCTCGGTACAAATTGAATCAGTTGCTGGACTATATTGATACTCACCTAGACTGTAGTCTAAGACTAGAAGAGTTAGCGCAACAGGTTAACATGAGCCAGTTTTATTTCAGTCGCCTGTTTAAGCAATCTCTGGGGATCGCACCACATCAGTATGTAATTCAGCAACGAGTAGAACGGGCAAAACAATTGTTGCGAAAAGGTGATTTGAGTCTAGCGGAGATCTCCTTAGAGTGTGGCTTTGCCAATCAGGGACATCTGAATCGGCACTTTAAGCGGCTGACAGGTACTACTCCCAAAGAAATTGCAAGAATGTATAAAAAAACGAGCAAGATTATGTAATAAAAGCAGTTGGGATAAACATTACTCTAGAAATCGTTCGGGTAACACTTTAAACCTGAATGAGTTCGAGTAAGAAATCTACTATGAAGGCTTTACAAGTTCAGAAATTTGCCGATCCAACTGCTATTCAAGTCCAAGAGGTTGCCGATTTCCAACCGACGGTAGATCGCGTGGTTGTCCGAATCAAAGCAGCGGGCGTAAATCCGGCAGATTGGTACGCGGTCAATGGTATGTTTCAAATTCCGCCTGCATTACCCTTTACGCCGGGATTTGAAGCAGCAGGTGAGATTATTGCTGGAACGACACATTTACAACCTGGTACTCGCGTTCTGATGACCTTGCCTTATCTGAGCGAGGGTGTTGCGAACTTTGGTGCGTTTGCAGAACAGGTAGCGGTTCCTGCCAAAAACGTGGTTCCAATCCCTGATAGTGTTGATTTTACGATCGCAGCTGCCCTCCCCGTCATGTATGGCACTGCATACATTGCCCTCAAGCATCGCGCCCAATTGCAAGTGGGTGAAACCCTGTTCGTCACAGGTGCAACAGGGGCGACAGGATCGGCGGCTGTGCAAATCGGCAAGCATCTGGGGGCAACGGTCATTGCTACGGCAAGCGGCGGAGAAAAAGTGCAGTATGCGAAAGACTTGGGTGCGGATTGTGTCATTGACTACAAGCAAGAAAACGTGAGCGATCGCATCAAAGAATTCACCCAAGGCAAAGGTGTGAATGTTGCTTTTGAAACTGTGGGCGGTGATTTGTTTGAAGCCGCTATTCAATCGATAGCATCAGAAGGACGATTGCTGCCAATCGGTATGGCGAGTGGGATTATTCCTGAACTGAGCATGATTCGGGTATTGGCTGGTAATTTTGCGATCGTTGGTACCGATTTCGCTCACTATACCGTTCACCATTTGGATTTAGTGCGTCAAGGATTAGCTGAGATTTTGAGTTGGCATCAAGACGGCATCTTTAAGGATTTGACCGTTAAAACAATGCCGCTAGAGCAGGCAGCTGAGGCGATCGCACAAGTGCATCAAGGGGCTGGCGCTAAAGTCGTGCTGACCATGTAGGGGTCGGAAAGCGGTCGCCCAATCGAGTCACTGTAATGCATGGAAATTCTAATGTTGCAAGGTAAGAATAAATTATGGAACTCGGTTTGAAAGGAAAAGTTGCGATCGTTACGGGTGGCAGTTCTGGGATTGGTCGGGCAACTGCAGTTGCCTTTGCTCAAGCTGGAGCGAAGGTTGTTGTGGCAGCACGGCGTACTCAAGAAGGCGAAGAAACTGTTCGTCTTGTCAAAGATGTTGGTGCTGAAGCCCTATTTGTGCAAACTGACGTAACGAAAGCTGTTGATGTAAAAGCATTAGTGAACAAAACGCTAGAAACCTTCGAGCGATTAGACTGTGTTTGTAATAATGCGGGTTTTGGTAAAACTGTTCCTCTGACTGAACGCTCAGAGGAGGAATGGGATGCAGAAACGGATGTCAATTTGAAAGCTGTCTGGCTATGTCTGAAATATCAGATTCCGGCACTACTCAAAACCGGATCGGGAGCGATTGTCAATATGGCATCAATGGGCGGTGGAGTCAAGTCGCTTCGCTCCAATTCGTAATTCGTAGTTCGTAATTCGTAATTTTTGACTTCAATTACGAATTACGAATTACAAATTACGAATTATTCAGTGATGGTGGTTTCACTGTCCAATAGTAGGGACAGATTTCGCTCCCTTTTTTCTGCAAAGTAATTATTTTATGAGAAATAAGAAATTGTCATGAAAGCTGTACAAGTGCATGAGTTTGGCACCACGGACGTACTCAAAATCATCGAACTACCCGATCCCGTTCCTGCTGCAGGAGAAGCTCTGATTCACGTTCATGCAGCAGGCGTTAGTCCGCTCGACACCTATGTCAGAGAACAAAGTCATGGTGCGCCAACGCCAGCGTTACCCTACATTCCAGGCTTTGAAGCGTCTGGAGAAATTGCAGCGATTGGGGAGGGCGTAACGAAATTTAAGGTGGGCGATCGCGTCTATGTTAACACCTTCTTGGGTGCATATTCAGAACTAATAGTGCATGATGCTACTAGTGTTTACCCGTTGCCCGACACCGTATCCTTTGCTCAAGGTGCTGCTGTTGTTAATTCCTATCCAACTGCTTATTATGCACTATTCAACTTAGCTCACGCCAAGGCGGGCGAGCGCGTGTTTGTGCATGGAGCGAGTGGTGCGGTGGGTACTGCGGCGGTGCAATTGGCAAGAGCAGCAGGGATGACTGTGGTAGGGACTGCGGGAAGCGATCGCGGCTTAGAACTCGTGCAACAAGAAGGCGCACACTACGCCCTTAACCATCGTTCGACGAACTATCTGCAAAAGGCGCTTGAACTGACTGAAGGCAAAGGTTACGATGTTATTCTCGAAATGAATGCGACTAAAAAACTGGCAGAAGATGTTGGTCTAGTAGGCACGTTTGGGCGAATTATCATAATTGGCGGTACCGATGCACCTGTAACGTTCGATCCTACGCCGATTTTGTGGAAAGGTGCCAGCGTTATTGGGCTATACATTGGGTTAACAACCCCGGAAGAATCTGCCCAGATTCACAGTGCGCTTTACAGCCAATTGCAGAACAATAACCTGCGTCCAATTGTGGGGCAAGAATTCGCCCTTGCAGATGTGGTAAAAGCTCATGAAGCAGTGCATCAAGCTAGTAGTGCAGGAAAAATTGTATTAACGTTTTAGCGTCTGTGTCATCCCAACAGTCATTCTAGAGAAACCTCATGTCTACCAATAACCGAATACACGAGTTACTAGAGTTTTTTAAAACCAACCCGTCACCTGAAGAAATCTACGAACGCTATTACGATGAGAATGTAATCGTTCAAGAAAATATGCAACCTCCGCGTGTTGGTCGTGCTCTAAGTATCGAGCGGCAAAAATTAATGAACGCTAACATTAAAGAAGTTCACGATTTCAAAATCGGTGCTGTTTTGGTGGATGGCGATCGCTCAATGGTAGAAATGCACTTAGATGCGACCACTCAAGATGGCTATCACATCCACGTTGAAGAAGTTGGGTTGCAGCTCTGGAAGAATGGCAGAATTATCCACGAACGCTACTTCTACGATCCCGTTAGCTTTGATGGTAAAGCGAAGGAATATAACCAAATCCATTGAAGAATCACACAGCAGGTTATTCCAGTTATCAATTCAGAGGTCATAACTATGCAGGTCTTAGTCATTGCGCGGGTCAAGCCAGGAATTCCGGTAGAGAAGGTTTTGCCCTTTGTGAGTGCAGAAGCAGCTCAAGCTTGGGAGTTTTATGCTTCAGAGCAAATTCGCCAGATGTACTACATCGCTGATATGAGTGGTGCAGTGATGCTCTGGGAAGGTGAAAGTGTTGAATCCATCGCCGAGCAGGTGCAAAAGCTCCCAATGGTGAAAGAAGATATCCTTGCCTGTGAAGTCTTGCCACTCAAGCCTTATACTGGTTATGCCTCACTGTTTACACAGCAACTGGGTGATGAATGAAGACTTCAATATGGAAAAGCGGAAAATAGTCACTTCTGCTGAATCAAATTCTCCTCAGACGTAATACCACTACAATTTGATGTTAAAGCTGTAATACCAATTTACGAAATGCATGATACATATACATTGGTCGTAGGGGCGCAAGGCATTGCGCCCCTACAGGGTATTTGTATCACCAAAAGAGTGAAATGGTATAACGCTTTCGTAAAAGTTATATTTTTGAATTTACATAACCATATTGTAAGTCCGATAAGTTGAAAGCTTATCGTATTTCATTTATAATGATTGCTTTGATTGTACGGTTATTATCAATATTTAGGGTAGTTAAAGCCGAACAATAAAGCTTTTTTCCAGAAATATCATAAGAATATAAAGCAAACAAACAAGAACGCAATTTTCACTTATTCATAACACCTATGGCATTAATTCGTTACAACCCCTGGCAAGAACTGAACGCTATCCAACGCCTGTTTGAAGATACAAGAGTTCCATTTGAAAGAGATTTTGTTAAAGTTCCTGCTGCTGAACTGACTCAAACAGATGATGCAGTATACCTCAAGTTGGAACTTCCAGGTATGGATGCTAAAGACTTAGATATTCAGGTTACAGAAAAGGCTGTTTCCATTAGTGGAGAGCGCAAATCTGAAACTAAGACTGAAGACAAAGGCAGGACAAGGACTGAGTTCCAATATGGTAAGTTTCAACGTGTCATTCCATTGCCTGTAAAAATTCAAAATACTGATGTCAAGGCTGAATACAGAGACGGGATCTTGAATTTGACTCTGCCCAAGAAGGAAGAAGAGAAGAATAAAGTTGTCAAAGTGAATTTAGAACAGCCTGCTGCATAATTTCATGCCGGAAAAAGCCCAGTTGCTTGAGTGTAACTGGGCTTTCTTCACCATTACGAATTGCTGACTCACGAGTTTTGCCGTGAGTGCAGGGCATGACAACGCGATCGGCAAACTCTGGAATTGTGACTAAGAAAAGCCGATCTTCATCTGACCACTGAACAACCATGCTGTATCGACTCATTTGTATTGTAAGATATCAGATTGTTACAGATTTAAAGTTATGGGAGTTTCTGCATCTGCCTTTGATTTCTCCCGATCGTAACAAAAGCAACGATCGCACTTGCCAACGCCAATCCAACAGCTATAAACATTACTAACCGAAAGCTATCCACAAACGCAAGAGCGATCGCCTGTTTTAATTTTGCACTCAATTCTACACTTAAAGAGGCAGGAACTTCTGCACCTGCTAGCTTGATGCGCTGTTCGTCCAATAGTTTTTGAACTTGATATGGGATGTTCAGTGTTGCCAAACGTTCATTAAGGCTGCGGTTAAACGTGTTGAAAACAAAGATATTGAAAACAGCGATCGCAAGCAACCCAGCAGTGCGAGCAACAGCATTGTTAATTCCCGAAGCGACACCAGCTTGGCGCTGCTTAACTGCACCCATCACCGTTGTTGTCAAAGGAGCAACACTAATTGCCATACCCAAACCTAACACCACTATAGCAGGGAAAAATGTTGTCCAGTAACTGCCACCAATTCCCGGCACGGCAAAGGCAGCAAATCCAAGGGCAGCAATAAGCGGTCCGATAGTTAAAGGAAGTCTTGCACCGTAGCGACTTACTAAACCTCCAGACCAACGCGAAAGGAAAAACATGATTAAAATAAACGGTAAGAAAACTGCACCTGCGGCTGTAGCTGAGTAACCCTGTACTTGAATAAGATTGAACGGAACAAAATAAAACACTCCACCCAAGGCTGAGTACAGTAGCAATGTGAGCAAATTGGCTCCACTGAAGGTGCGAGATCTAAATAGAGACAATGGCATCATTGGAGCATGGTTGTTCGCTTCAACAAAAACAAACGCTCCTAAGATGAGCGTACCAACAACCAAACAACTCAGAACTAGAGGATGAAACAATCCCAGATGAGACGATTCGATGAGTCCGTAGACAAGCACGCCTAAACCGAGAGTTGCCAAAGCAGCACCCCACCAATCCAGTCTTGCAGACTCTTCATTGCGACTTTCACAAACCCGCCAAAATAAAATACCCAGTACAACACCAGCTAGCGGCACATTGAGAAAAAATATCCAGCGCCAAGAGACATTTTCTACTAACCAACCACCAAGAACCGGACCAAGCGCTGAGGT
The DNA here is from genome assembly GCF_045865695.1 of Scytonema hankhaensis NUACC26. NCBI lineage: Bacteria > Bacillati > Cyanobacteriota > Cyanophyceae > Nostocales > Scytonemataceae > Scytonema > Scytonema hankhaensis. The sequence goes on along the minus strand of NZ_BAACAP010000223.1, from coordinate 30,788 downwards.
GATTGCTGTAAAACCCGACCAAGTGCCAATAGCTTGTCCGCGCTGTTCGGAGCTAAATGAGGCGCTGATAATAGCTAAACTTCCCGGAACGAGTAACGCACCGCCAATTCCTTGAACCGCTCTAGCAATAATAAGTTGGTTAACATTTGGCGATAAACCGCACCAGATTGAGGCTAAGGCAAACAGAGCAACACCACAAGCAAAAATGCGCCGTCTTCCAAAGCGATCGCCCAACGATCCACCAACCAAGATTAAAGCAGCAAGGAACAGAGTATATGACTCTACAATCCATTGCACTTCGGTAGTAGATGCATTCAATTGTGATTGCAAGACTGGAAGCGCCACATTAATAACAGTACCATCAATCATTGCCATGCTCGAACCCAGGATTGTAGCAGCTAACACCCACTGTCCGGTATTTCTAGAGCAAGGGGTAGTGCATGGGTTTGAGCGAATAACAGCTTCATCACACGGTTGTTTGACGATGTTAGCCATCTTATGCTTAGTAACCTCGACAGCAAGACACAATAACCTTATGATATTCTTAATGGTCTTCCAAATTTTTTGGCAGGGCAAAGCGCGGGCAAAAACCCCCCACCTCCCGCCAAAACGTCAGAACCTAGACAAAGCAATACTTTCAGCCATTGAGGTATGAACACAGAGCCTGTTCGTGAAAGCCAGAATGGACTTTTAAAACAGTCCCGCCAAAAATGGCTGTGGAAACGGCTCTATTATTAGCTTTGGTTGGCTGCCCTTTCAAATAAATGAAACCCGTTCGCGGGATTGAAACGAAGTCTGTGCAATTACACTTCCATTACCCAGCGCCAACACTTTCAAATAAATGAAACCCGTTCGCGGGATTGAAACTTGTACTAAAAACGGGGAACTCTAGCAGGAAAGGCACTTTCAAATAAATGAAACCCGTTCGCGGGATTGAAACTAATTAAACTAATTAAATCACTTTTCAGATATGGTCGCTTTCAAATAAATGAAACCCGTTCGCGGGATTGAAACGACCAACCAGCGTTCAGCCAACCCGGTGCATCGATTGCGCTTTCAAATAAATGAAACCCGTTCGCGGGATTGAAACAACTCTGTCGGCTAAATAACCACCAGCTGCACCCCCCTTTCAAATAAATGAAACCCGTTCGCGGGATTGAAACATGTAGTCAGTTCACCAAGGGACATTGTAGACACTGGCGACTTTCAAATAAATGAAACCCGTTCGCGGGATTGAAACTTTCGACCTTTGGTAAAGCCGCCTCGATGATTCTTTGCTTTCAAATAAATGAAACCCGTTCGCGGGATTGAAACATTTTTGAAGCGCTCTATGTAATCGTTACCTTCAGTCTTTCAAATAAATGAAACCCGTTCGCGGGATTGAAACCTGGTAGCGGTAAATCGGAAGAAACCCCCACGCCTTTCAAATAAATGAAACCCGTTCGCGGGATTGAAACCGCTTCTAATATTTTTTTATCTTTCTCAGGATTGGGCGGTCTTTCAAATAAATGAAACCCGTTCGCGGGATTGAAACGTAAAACTTCTGTGTACAGATGTGGACTGATTCTAAAGCTTGCCTGTACAATCAAGTCATCCATAATGGGCTTAATCGTGGAAATAAATCCTTTGCTTTTTGCTTCTAAAAGAACACTTAGCAATCCGGTGATGTTAAGTCCCTCACTAATAGCGATTTGTCTACCTTGAAGCTTGAAGGATTTCATCTAGAATGACTAAGCTCATGATTTTTCTCCTATAATACTGTCTTGCTTCAAGTCTAAAAGAAAGTCCAATGGTTAGGTTTTGGAACGTGGTTAAAATGGAGTTATTCTTTCAATGCTGTGGCAAAAAAGACACGAGCAACATCTGGAACATCTCGGGGTGGAAATTTATAAGTATAACGACCAAAATGAGCTTGTTCATCTCCTGGCTGAACAACTGATGCCTTCCATCCATAAGTAGCGAATAAAGTTTCTGGCTCTTCGCATCCATAACGCCAATGTTTAGATAATCCGTCGTTGCTTTGTAATATCGATTTTGTATTTATCAAATCAGCCCCTAAGTAACTAGTAGGAGCACTTAAGTGAGTAATTGTCTTAAGTAAGTCATGTACCTCATTATCACTCAAGTAGTAAAATACTCCCTCCACTAACCACGCTGAAGGGATATCAATTTGAAATCCTTGAGCAATGAGCAACTCGGACCAAGGTTGTTTCAAATCGATTGAGAGTGAATGCCGATGGCATAAAGCTTGAGAATTTTCTAAAAGAGATTCTTTAAATTGCAAGACTTCAGGTCGATCTACTTCATACAAATGAGTGTCAGGATGCCAACTTAGGCGGAAAGCCCTAGTGTCCATCCCGGCTCCTAAAATGACAACTTGACTTGTTTGATGGGCAACAGACATCAAAAAATCATCAAAAAATCGTGTTCGTGTAGCAACAAAAGGTGTGCCTCTATTTTCATATTCTTTAGCTGTTCGTATAACTTCTGCAATCATATCATCCCCAGCTAATACAGCTGCCAACGGGTCTTCAAATAACCTATCTGGTCTTTGAGTTTCTATGGCTCGCAGTGCTGCCATAATACGAGAGGTTAAACTGACAGAATCCTTTATCTCAACCATTATCTTTTTATGACTGAAACGTAAATTTTATGTAAATAGTATTCTAAAATTATATTTTCTCATAGAATAGCAACCGTTTTTACTCTGCAAGCAAATTGCGTTTGCTTCGCGAACCACTACACTACTCCAGAAATAACAAAGCAATTTAGCGAGTTTGTCATGCACAGCGACTCCAAAATTATTCATCCCGATTACATTCGCATAATTGAAAGAAAGCCCGGATGTTGGCTATTTAAAGCTATGAAACCGTTTTACACTTATCTCAAAGTCGATATAGACGACTTTGAGATGCTTTACGGTATAACTCAACAACAAATATTGACAGAATTATTTCGCATTAATAGCGGCAGTTTAGGGTTTTACGTTGCAGATTTACGACATAAGCAATATCACTATTGTGGAACTGAACCAGAGTCAGTCAAGCGCAAATTACTCGAACTCGGGATTGGTCGAGAAGATCCGATAAAAAGTTGAACCCTCCGGGCTACCTTCTGTGGCTTCACACAGAAGGTGGGGAAATTGGCGCGGAGCCCGCTTGCGGGATTGAAACCTGCAATTATTGCGCGATCGGGAGAGTCTAAAAAAGAACTTTCAAATAAATGAAACCCGCTTGCGGGATTGAAACATCTCTTCATCCTAGAAATTTGATAAGCAGTATCGCTTTCAAATAAATGAAACTCGCTTGCGGGATTGAAACATTAGAAGTATATTGGGTTTCAATTTTTAGTTGGCTTTCAAATAAATGAAACCCGCTTGCGGGATTGAAACCGTCATGCGATCGCGGAGAATGAGAAACGAATTCAGCTTTCAAATAAATGAAACCCGCTTGCGGGATTGAAACTGTTAGCAAAAAAGTTATTCCAATCATGAAAACTAGAACTTTCAAATAAATGAAACCCACTTGCGGGATTGAAACTTTCAAAAGCAGCATGACCACGGGCAGGGAAAGGCTTTCAAATAAATGAAATCCGCTTGCAGGATTGAAACAAGTTTCATATCAGAAAGGCACTTTCACAAGAAATGTGAATATAGACAAAAAATGTTTGGATTTCTCAAGCTAATGCGATAACATGAAATTTCATGCAAAGGTAATAGTCATGCTCGATGCACGGGGAATTTATCCTGTTTCAGACTTCCAGCGCAACGTCAAACACTTCATTAAACACTTACAGGAGAGCCACAAACCGATTGTCCTGACGGTAAATGGCAAGGCATCTGCGAGCGTGCAGGATGCAGGTTTAAAAATGTAACTTTTCACTCCTCGCCTCAAGTAGCAAGGCTGTTTCATTTCACCAAGTCTTTGTGCCTAGTAGCTTCGACAGCAAGAACAAGAGTATTATGATAAAATGTTATCGTAAATTTTTTGGCAAGGTAACGCACGAGCAAAAACCATCCACCTCCGCACCAAAACGACAGAAGCTAGACAAATCAGTACTTTTAACCACTGAGGTATGAACACAGAGCCTGTTCTTGAAAGCCAAAAATGGATTTTTCAAACTGTCTTGCCAAGAGCGTTCGTGGAAATGGCTCTGTAGTTAGGTTTGGTAGAGCGCGGTTCAAATAAATAAGACCCGTTTGCCGGATTGAAACGTGAAATCAGAATAATGTCTTGGCATCCACTGCTAGGGTTCAAATAAATGAAACCCGGTTGCGGGATTGAAACAGGAATTCTGGACTCGATCTTTTATAAAACGAGGTAAGCACTCAATGAAAGTGGCAAGCACTCTTTTATTGGAAATCGGGTTTGGATCGAGCGATCTTTTATAAAACGAGGTAAGCACTCAATGAAAGCGATTGAAGTCATGGGCAAAATTGACAACCGGGGTAACCTGATTTTAGATGAACCGATAAAAGGAGCAACTTATCCTCATCAAGTTCGGGTCATTATTTTGGTTCCAGAATCAGTAGAAGCAGAAGATATCGAGCAAGATGATACACCCGTCGAGGAGATTAAAGCTAGCTTGAGAAGGGCTTTACAGCAAGTCAAAGCTGGAGAAACTAGACCAATCAGCGAGCTATGGAATAGAATTGATGCAGAATAACGATGTAGTTGTAATTCGGTTCTCTACGGAATTTGAAGAAGAACTTCACCGACTTTCAAAGAGATTTCGCAATATTAAATCTGATATTCAATCAGTTATCACTCGATTACAAGAAGGCGAAATTCTAGGAGATAGAATCGCTAGAATTTGTGAGGAGTGGGTGATTTATAAAGTAAGAGTTCGTAATAGTAATATCCAAAAAGGTAAAAGTGCGGGGTATAGAATAATTTATCAAGCAGTATCTTTAAAAAGTATTGTGCTACTGACAATTTATTCAAAGTCAGACCGAGAAGATATTGGCATCAATGAAATTAGAGAGTTACTGTCTGAGTTTTATCCTGATGAAGGATAGCTAACTGGAGATATAGTATTTCCCATTCTACTGAGGTACAGATTTATCCGAAATTTATCTGCGTCCATCTGCGTTCATCTGCGGTTAATTATTTTTTCGGTGTACCTGACGGAAATGGGAATTGCTATATACAGAAGATTTTAACTTAGTGAGGTACACATATACTCCACCCGCACTATCGCGTACCTTCCCCAACATATATATATTTAAATATAACTATAATCTGCTATTTTTTGACAAAAAGTCTATAAAAAATCAATAAACACTGTGCCACTATTGTAACTGGCTCTCCCCGAATTCTCCACTAAAAGTCATCCATTCAGGTGAAGCTATACACAAGCAGAAAAAATAATATAAAGGAAAGTCTTTTATTAAAATTATTAAGTAAAAAAGAATACATTATTAGTGACATGACTACATATTTAGAAATCCCTGTCATTGGTAAAAAAGTTAAACACCCGTTACGTTGGGCGATCGCTCTCGTAACAACTGGTGCTTTAGTTGCAGGGACTGCCACAACATACAATGCAGTTGTCGAACAAGCGGCAAAAAAACAAGACATTACAGCCCTCACAATTCCAGTAGGAGCAAAAGATGTCGTCCTAAGAATTTCCGCAAGTGGTAAAGTTGTCCCAGTCCAAAGCGTAAACATTAGCCCGAAAAGCTCTGGAACTCTTGTAGAGTTGTACGTCGAACAAGGAGATAAAGTACAGCAGGGGCAAATTATCGCCAAAATGGATAGTGCAGATATTCAAGCTCGCATCCTTCAAGCCCGTGCTAACCTAGCACAATCCCAAGCTCAGTTAGATCAAGCCCTTGCAGGAAATCGACCTCAAGAAATTTCCCAATCCAAAGCACGTTTGGCACAAGCAGAAGCGCAACTGGCTGAAGCAAAAGCAGGTAATCGTCCCCAAGAAATTTCTCAAGCTCAAGCTCAAGTGGATGCAGCCAAAGCAAGGGCTGATTACACGAGCGAACAAGTAAGGCGTTATCAATACTTGTACCAACAGGGCGCGGAGAAAAAACAATTACTCGACCAAGCCGTTAGCGAAGATAACTCTGCTAAGGCAAATTTGCGAGAAGCTGAAAAACGCTTGGCACTCCTACAAAGTGGCACTCGTTCTGAAGAAATCTCTCGTAGAGAAGCTTCTGTCTCGGAAGCACGCGCCTCTTTACAGCTTTTAGAAAGTGGAACTCGTGCTGAGGAAATAGCTCAACGCCGAGCGGCTGTTGCAGCTTCTCAAGCTCAACTCAAAGCAGAGCAAGTCAATTTAAACAATACAATTATCCGCGCTCCTTTCTCAGGAGTTGTCACGCAAAAGTATGCTAACGTCGGTGCTTATGTAACACCAACAACTTCTGCATCTTCGAGTGCATCCGCTACTTCGAGTTCGGTTGTAGCTGTCGCACGTGGCTTGGAAGTTCTGGCTAGTATCCCAGAAGCGGATATAGGTAGAATCAAACAAGGTCAGCAGGTAGAAATTGTTTCTGATGCTTATCCCGACCAAGTTTTTAAAGGTCATGTTCGCTTGATTGCGCCTGAAGCAGTTAAGGAAGAAGGTGTCACCCTGTTCCAAGTGAAAGTTGCCATTGATACTGGTACAGATAAATTGCGCTCTGGTTTGAATGTGGATATGACGTTCTTGGGCGACAAGGTACAAGATGCTTTGTTGGTGCCGACAGTCGCAATTGTGACCGAAAAGGGTGAAACGGGTGTTTTAGTACCGGATGAGAAAAATCAACCTAAGTTCCGCTCAGTGACTATTGGAGCGCAAGTTCAAGACCAAACTCAAATTTTAGATGGTGTGAAACAGGGCGATCGCATTTTCCTCAACCCACCACCTAACTACAAAATTCAGAAGATGCAAGAACAGCAGAAAAAATGAACATCCTAGAAAGCGTTAAAATGGCAGGGAAAACCCTGCTGTCAAATAAATTACGTAGCGCCCTCACCATGTTAGGTATTGTTATCGGTAATGCCTCAGTCATTGCCATGATTGGTGTTGGTGAGGGCGGGCAAAAATACGTTAACAAGCAGTTGGAGTCTTTAGGTCCAAACGTGTTGTTTGTCATTCCTGGCAATCGCGAAACCCAACGCATCTCTAACGAAGTGCCGAAAAACTTAGTGTTGGAAGATGCAGAAGCGATCGCATCTCAAGTTCCAACAGTGGCGGGAGTTGCTCCTGAGTTGAATAGAAGGTACGTTGTTACAAACCGTAATAAAAACACCAACGTTAATATTATTGGTACAACAACTAGCTTTCCTGCAGTCAGAGATTTTGACACCACCAAAGGGCGGTTTTTTACAGAAATCGACTTGAAACGTAGCAATCAAGTCACCGTACTTGGTGCTGAGCTAGCAGAAAGATTATTTGGTAGCAGCAATCCTGTCGGCGAACAATTGCGAATCAAAGATTCTAGCTTCCTAGTTATTGGCGTACTCGAAGCAAAAGGCTCAAGTCTTGGCGCAAACTACGATGAAGCAGCCTTAGTCCCAATCACAACTTCAGCAAACCGACTCGTAGGAAAAAATTCTCCATACGGCATCGCCTTAGATTATATCGTTGCTTCTGCACGCGATAGCAATAGTGTTGATGCAGCAGAATTTCAGATTGCTAACTTGCTACGCCTGCGCCATAAAATTACTACCGAAGATGACTTTAGTATCCAGAGTCAGAAAGACGCACTGCAAATTATTGGTCAAATCACGGGCGCTTTGACAGTGATGTTGGCTGCAATAGCAGGAATTTCTCTATTCGTTGGTGGTATCGGCATTATGAATATTATGCTCGTCTCCGTTACCGAACGAACTCATGAAATTGGTTTGCGTAAAGCTATTGGTGCAACTCCTCAAGATATCTTGCTGCAATTCACAATTGAAGCCGTGATTCTTTCAGCAGCAGGTGGTTTAATCGGGACTGCGGTTGGTGTCAGTGGTATTATGCTGGTAGCTGCTTTAACTCCATTAGAAGCAGGGGTATCTCATGCAGCGATCGCAACTGCTGTTGGTATTTCAGGTGGTATTGGTTTATTCTTTGGTATCGTTCCCGCACGCCGTGCTGCCAAACTTGACCCTATCGTTGCTTTGAGAAGTGCGTAATCAGTGACCAGTAATCAGTGACCAGTGACCAGTGACCAGTGACCAATGATAAATAATAAACTAAAAATTCAAACTTCAGAACTTGCAACTGTTTCTCAATCGGCTATTATTCGATTGGAGAATATTTTTAAAGTCTATGGTAGTGGTGAAACTGAAGTGCAAGCGCTCAATGATGTTAACCTTACCGTAGAAGAAGGCGAATATTGTTCCATCATGGGACCTTCTGGTTCTGGTAAATCTACAGCCATGAATATCATTGGTTGTTTAGATCGTCCCACATCAGGACATTATTATTTGGATAATGTCGATGTTGCTCAAATGAATGATACAGACTTGGCTCATATTCGCAATAAAAAATTGGGGTTTGTGTTCCAACAATTTCACCTGTTACCCCAACTTTCTGCAATGGAAAATGTGATGCTGCCAATGGTCTACGCTGGAGTAAAATCGAGCGAACGTCGGGACAGGGCGGCTGAAGCACTCAAAAGAGTTGGCTTGGAAAAACGTTTGAACAATAAGCCAAACCAACTTTCAGGCGGACAACAACAACGGGTGGCAATTGCAAGAGCGATCGTTACACGTCCGGTTGTTCTCCTCGCTGATGAACCCACAGGTGCGCTTGACTCTCGTACCACTCAAGAGGTTCTCAATATTTTTACCGAACTGAATGCTAGCGGTATTACTGTTGTTATGGTAACTCACGAACCAGATGTTGCTCGTCAAACAAGACGCATTGTTTGGTTTCGCGATGGTCAAGTCGTTCACTCCAACTTAACTCCATCTGATTTGACACATATAGCTAATGGCTAGTTGTTAGTTGTTGGTTGTTAATAGCATTGATAGTCTTCTTAACTTGATTTGTGAAATACAAGTAGGGTGGGCAATGCCCACCACATAGGATTTCGGTGGGCATTGCCCACCCTACTTAACCGAGTAGTATTGATTAGCCATTTACAAACTTGTTGTTTTCCCAGTTTGAGCTTGTGTTTCAATGGGTTTAACATCGGTGTATCCCATTTGTGCGACGATTGTCCGCAACACAGACATTTGCTCTTCAAAATCCAAACCTTCTATTTGAGAAAGCACGTTGTTTATGGCATCAGTTGCGTTGTAATTTGCTGGCAGATCAACGACGCTTTTACCCATAGCAACTGCCCATGCGTACCAGACAAAAAGCTGATTATTTTCTTTGATTGCACCGTATGCACGGGAGTGTTCTGTGTCCTCACGATTCACAATTTGTCGCATAATTGCTAATTGTTGGTCATCAGACATTTGAAGATATTCATCACCTACAAGTTTTGGTGCTAGTTCTGGTTCGGCTGCTGCTGGTGCGGCTGGAGTAATAGAATCGCCCATTTTTTTATAGGCGTAATACAACCAAGCTAGTTTAGCGTCAGTATCCAATCCATTAAATGCATCAACTACTTTCTGAGTTTCATTGCTTAAAGCTTGAGGGGCTTGTTTATTGTAACTTGCAGTCATAATGTATCTCCTAATTTAAAACTGTTAGCAGTTAGTAGTTAGTGGTTAGTCATTAGTAGAAAAGAATAGCTACTAACGACTAACCACTAACCACTAACCATTAACTTTTACTTATTATTAAGGCGTATCAGAGTTCGATCGCCTCATTCCACCACCAAGAGAAAGAGATTTAAAAAAAATATTTTCTCTGTCTTTCAATAGAGGTAATAATCTATCTTAGGATGCCAAGAAAAAAGTAGATAACCTTGATACAATCGCTACAATGACAAAATTACTTACGAGGTGACCTATGCCTGACGAAATTAAGCCCAATCCATCCGAAGCTCCTACCCAGGATGCAGAGCTAGCAGCAGAGAATATGGCGAGTGGTGAAGAAAAAGTACCAGAAGTAGATCTTGAAGCAGATTATCAAGCAGCTCAGAAATTGAGTGTAAGTGATATCGATCGCACTGGCGAAGGCGCAAAAGCTGCTGCTGAAGTAACTGCACCAGAGCATGAATTACACGCACCAGAAGAAACAAACACCACAGCAAAGCAAACTGGTAATCCAGATGATTACGTAGACATGGCAAAGGATGTGAACGCTTCTAAGACTGAATCTGTTACAGAAGTTAGCGATGATTTAGTTAAAGAAGCTCTGGAAAAAGGACAATCTAAGTAGTAGGGGCGCTCTTGCCGCAGCGCCCATACAGTTGTTAATTGTTATTTGCTACTGTATATAGATTCCTGTTCGATTTTTGAAATATTACATAGGGTGGGCAATATTTCCCACTGCATTTAGTATTCAGCTTTGGTGGGCAATGCCCACCCTACTAACTAACAACCAACTACTAACCATTAACATCTCTTTACAACTTCCAACAATTGACTTGGATGATTAATGAGAAAGTCTGGATTCTGCTCCGCTAAGACTGCTTGTGAATTGAATCCCCAAGTAACTGCTATAACTTTAATATTTGCTTTTTTAGATGCTTCTATATCTCTAGTTTCATCTCCAACATAAATAGCTTCTTGGAGCTTAATTTGTTTCTGTTTTAATATATTATTAATTATTGTGGTTTTACCAAATATAGTGACCCCTGAATAAATAAATTCAAAGAGAGCGTCTAGTTCATTTGCTTTTAAAAAAGCTACAACATTCTCTTGAGAATTAGAAGTAATAATTCCTAATCTATGACCTTCGCTCTTGAGTTCTATTAGCGCTTCTTTAATTCCTGAAATAGGTTTTAACTCTTTGATTTTGTTTTTTAAAGCTGCCTTAACCCTTTTCACTAGAAATGGTATTCGGAAAACTGAAATGCCTGAATACTTAATAACTTCCCTAGAACTGAGGTTTCTTAAAAGAGCAAGTTCTTCTGGGGTTATTGGTATGTAGCCAAATTCTTCAGCCAGTCTATTGGCAATAACTACAAGTGCATCGAGGGTGTCCGCAACAGTACCATCAAAATCAAAAATAATGACTTTCTGAATCATCTGAAGTATAAAGTATGAAGTATAAAGTATGAAGTATAAAGTGTCCTTTATCCTTTACCCTTCATCCTTTTCTTGTAATGCGTCCAGATTAACATGAGAATTTCTTCGTAACATTTCCGGTTTAATCCGTCGCAAAGCTGATGCTGGAAATCGTCGCTCCCAGTCTCGATCTGATATTTCCGCCAATTCTACCAGCTTTGGTGCAATATTCCCAGGGTACGGCTGAAACTCTGGCACATCTGTTTCTTTGGCAAAACGCTGGTTCCAAGGACAAACATCTTGGCAAATATCGCAACCAGCAACCCAGCCTTGTAAATTGGATTTGACTGTGTCGGGTAATTCTTCATTACGATTTTCAATTGTGTGGTAAGCAATGCATCGATTGGCGTCTATCACAAATGGCTCCGCGATCGCACTTGTGGGACAAGCATCTATACAACGAGTACAACTTCCACAGTGTTGAGTGTGGGGGCGATCGCATTCTAACTCCAGATTGGTTAGCACTTCTCCCAAAAAAACCCAAGAACCGTATTCGCGAGTGATGACGTTGCTATTTTTCGCAATCCAACCGATTCCGGCTTTTTGCGCCCATACTTTATCTTGAACCGGACCAGTATCTGCATAATAACGGGCTTGCACTGTCTCATAACTTTCTTGCAGCCACGCTGTTAAAGCCTTCAGTTTTTTATGCATGACCTTATGGTAATCCCTTCCCCAAGCATAACGAGAAATTTTGGCATACTCTTGTCCTTCAGGACGCTGGTAGGGAGTGTAGTAGTTGAGAGCAACACAAATTACAGAACGGGCGTCTGGCATTACACTCAAAATATCTTGACGCTTGGGGTTAGTCATCCATTCCATACTGCTGTGATAACCTAACGTCAGCCATGCTTGTAACCTCTGAGTTTCGGCACTTTCAGACCCGTCCACAGCAGCAATACCCACTTTATGAAATCCTAAACTTAGGGCTTTCTCTTTAATCTCACTGCTACGTGTTCCTGGGGATCGATTCATTTATCTTATCTGAATTTTTGCCACAGACTTTGCTTGTCTATCATACATGAGTCGGACAATATCCCTATTTATTTTTTCTACCGCTCCCGTATGTAAAGTTTATTTGCGTTTTGTAAAGAAATTCAACTTTCTCGCGATGGTGCAAAGGTATTGGAAGCCCGCACCACAAGAAATATTTGGAAACAAAAATTGGTAACTTTAGAGCAGAAAGAGAGTAACTATTAGCTATTAACAATCTTCTATCTCTAGGTTGATTTATATTTATATAACTAATTACCTCAAAAGCAGCTTTCACAAACAGTTACTTTTTTATTCAAATTAATAATAAGCCATTCGCTATAGGTATATTTATACTATGACTGCAGCCAAATCCACATCCGCCGAGGTTAGCGAACAACTCCAGATTCAAGGAGTTACAGAGCCAACTATATTGCGCTACTATCAAACCTTGAATTCTGGAGACTTTGAGGCAACTGCTGCTTTGTTTGCAGAAGATGGAGTTATGCATCCTCCTTTTGAATCTGGTATCGTAGGGCGAGATGCGATCGCACATTATTTACAACAAGAGGCTCAAGGTATTATAGCTGAGCCGCGTGAAGGCATTTCCGAGCCATTAAATGAGGAACAAATTCAGTTTCAAGTGACAGGTAAAGCACAAACATCTTGGTGTGGTGTTAATGTTTTGTGGTTTTTTACCCTCAATCAACAAAGACAAATTGTTTATACAAAAATCAAACTCTTAGCCTCTCCCCAAGAGTTATTGGCTTTACAAAAGAGTTAGTGGTTGCAATGCCCACCACTGAAGCTTTCGGTGGGCATTGCCCATGCTACAAAGATTGGGAATTTTAGAGATGAAGGAAGACATAAAAACAGGATTTCTAGCCTATAAATTATTAATAGATTTTTAATAAGCCAATGGTTATAGATATAAAGTTAGAAATGTCATAGTTATGAGTTTAAATTGCTGATGCGGTTTCAGACACGGGTTGTTTTACCTCTGATAAAGATACTTCTAACTTAAGACAGTTACCACCATTGACTTGTAGTTGATATTCAACCTTATCCATCAGGCTATTTATAATTAACCAGCCATATCCTCCTTCTTGTCTGTCAGTAGGAGAGGGAGGGAAGTAGTTCGATAAATCGTAGCCTTCACCGCAATCCCAAACTTCTAAGGCAATATCTCTGTCTTTCAGTTCCAAACGAAGCAGAACGGGTAGTAGTGGCTGGTCTTTATGAGCGTGGCGCACTACATTAGAGTAAGCTTCCACTAAAACCAAACGTAGGCGACTTGATTGTCTTGACCAATCAACCGAGTCTTTGAGATGGACTTCTAAGCATCCGAGCAACCAATTTTCGACTATAGTTAAAAATTTTAAGTCGCTTGGTACGTGAAGCTCACTTTTCATGATTTACAAAACCTCCAGCGAAAGAATAGTTTGGTCATCCTCTTGGACTTGGTTGTCCGCTTGGATGCGAGCAAGTAAAGATTTGAGGTTGAGAGGTTGCGGTTCTTCTTTTAAAAGCTGCCATAACCCCTGTTGATGTAGCATAAAACGACTAACAGGGTGAAAGCTACCTGAAGAATTTACGGTTAAAAATGTCTTTTGTGAAACCATAGCTTCAGTAATACCATCACTTGCTAGTAGTAGGATGTCTCCAGGTGCAAGAGATATTTTACCGTGTTTTGACATCCATACTGGTAGGATACCCAAAGGAACGCTACGTATTTTAAGATACTGAGGAGATTCTACTAAATTTCCCTGAGATGACCAATGAAGTGGATAGATATGTCCTGCATTAGCATAGACTAATTCTCTGGTGGTGGGAGTGTAACGTGCTAGGACAAGAGTAATAAAGCAATTATTACTTTGAAGATCGTTACCCATAGCTTCATTAAGATTATGCATCACCAAATTTGGCATTGGGGGGCTTTCTTGAGATAATTCCCGACGCAAAACCGAAATGGCACTAGCCATAAACAAAGCAGCTGGAACACCCTTACCAGAAACATCACCGACAGCTAACCATAAATCTCCTTTAGGATGGGCAAAAACTTCAAAAAAATCACCTCCTACTTCTCTGGCTGGATAGCAACAGGCTTGTACCTGCAAACCTTTGATATCGGGCATGGTTTGACGGAGAATGTTATTTTGAATTTGGCGAGCCACCTCTAACTCAGCATGAATCTGCTCTTGTTTTTCTTGCAAGCGCTGGTAGAGTTTTGCTTGAAATAAGGCTAAAGCAGCTTGTTCGGCAACTCCTGTAATGAGTTTAATATCTTCTTCTTGCCAGTGTCGAATATGTTTGTACTGGTTGAGTGCAAGGACTGCAAGCAACTGTTGTTGGTACACAAGAGGTACAACTAATTGCTGGTATTCCTTACCATTTTGGATATTAAGTACGAGTTGATATTGCTTGGTTTCTAAAACTTTTTCTATGAGAGGATCGAGATTAAGGGCAACATCCGTTTCTAGCGATTTGGCGTCTTGGTAGTAAGATAAACCTATTGTTAGGCGATCGCTTTCCACAGGTTTGAGCTGACAGCAATTTGCTTCAAAGGTTTGACCGATAGTTGCTACTATTTTTTGCAGCATACTGTGGTAGTCTAAAGACTCTCTAATTGCTGTCGTTACAGCATTAAATAGCGATTCTCGCCGCAAAGCATGAGTTAACTCTCGAGTTCTTTTCTTAACAACTCGATATATATCAGCTGCTTGTTCGACAACTTCTTTGAGTCGATCTGGTTTCCAAGGTTTGGTAATATACTTGAATACCTGACCGGAGTTAATTGCTTCTACCAAGTCTTCGACATCTGTAAAACCAGTTAATAGAATCCGCATAGTATCGGGAAACCTTTCTACAGTACGACTGAGAAGTTCAGTTCCACTCATTTCTGGCATTCTCTGGTCAGATATAATCGCAGCCATTTCGCCTTCTTTATCCAAGATTTCTAGGGCAGTGAGGGCATTACTGGCTTTGTATACCTGAAAATCTCGCCTAAAAGTACGGTAGAGTAAATCTAAATTATCTGGCTCATCGTCCACCACCATGAGCCTCAGTTTGTCTTCTTCTGTATCAGTCATCTAAAAGCCTCCGGGAGCGGGGAAACCTTGTGGCGTAGCGCAGCTGTGGAACCGCGACACGTGCCATTTTAATGGCAGTCCAAATATCCTAAAATGCATAGCTGTAGCCATCCTTTGCCTGTACCTTGTTACAATATTTGTGTGAAATTCCTTGAACTAATCCGTTTTTGGTTGAGACATTGAAACTACCAGTAGCACGAGTCGCAATTCTGCCAACATATTGACCAATCTTTTTGCCGGAAAGTACAACAGCTTTAACAATGTCACCAGTTTGAAAGCCAAAATGAAATTTAGTTCTGGAACAATGACGATTTGGAAAACCGTATTTATCGGTACGACACATCTGTCTTGTTCCATGACCGTTAGCTGTAATGAGTAAAGGTCTAACTCCTTTAATATTTAGAATCGGAGTTGATTGACCAACACAGGCAGCATCAAAATAGTGAGTTTTAGGTAATCGGAGTTGGGTTCTATTGAACTTAGTCAAACCTCCACTACCCGTTTCTACTGGTAGATTAGTTGCTTTCAGTGTTTCAAGTAATGCAAACCGAGTTGTGTTAACGGCGGCTGCATCCGCAAGTGGAAGCTTTGCTTGCTTTAAGATTTTCCCTAACCTTGTATGGTCTTTTTTGAGGAAATCTCTGATATCTTTTGTTCCTTTTTTGAAATTACATTTTTCGCAACTTAGAGTCAGATTTGTTATCGAATTACTTCCTCCTTTAGCTCGACAATGAATATGTTCTATCTGGAGAGGAGTATCTTTTGCACCACAGTAAGCGCATTGTCTGTTCCACTTTTCCAAAAGATACTCTCTAGTTTCGTAGCCGAAAAGTGTACCCTGCTGATATTCTTTTCCCTGAATATTTGGATGGCGAATTAGTTGCATATCAAAACGCACTAATTCTTGACTAATTGCTTCAATTGGTGCAACTTTACGCAATCTCTCAACCCAAGTCTTGATATTGTGAATACGACTTCGTAAACTGGGAGCTAGCCAACCCTCTCGACGTTGTTTTGAACAAGGTTGCTTGTTGCCTTTCCTAAACCATTCGTGCTTGGGTGGTCGGCGATACCTTGTTTTGCGATTTCTCCTTCTTCTTCTTAATTGTTTTCTAGAAGTAAGAGAAAACGAAATTGCAAAACCTCTGTGTCTAATTTCGGCTGCAAATACTACTTCTCCCGTCGTATCGTTTACTAATGCAATTCCTGTTGTTTTAGAACCGGGGTCAATTTTGATTCTTAAGGGTTGAACAGGCGTATCAGGACGGGCTTCTTTTAAGATTAATGTGAAAGGAAAGCGTCGGTATACTGCTGCTTTTTTGTTTCGCAACAACTGCCTTGCTTGTGCTGAATGGATTGGATTTAATGGTTTTTTGTCGGTATCAATTACAAATACTTTGGACATAAATGTCCCTCCATTTCTGGGTAATGTTAGCCTCGCCAAAGTTATTAGTCGGTACTTTGCCGTACTACACTGACTTACCCCTTGTAAATCTGTTTAATCTTTGGCTTTCAGAGCTACAAACTGGCAACGCATCTGTAGGTGAGAACTTTAACACTTGCTAATAACGTAGTCCAATTAAGGGCTAAATCGCGGTCAACTAACTAAAATTCCGAGGCACGAAGCCCCGTTACTTTAGTAAGGGGTGCTGACATTAGACTTCAATCTTTAAGTATTTAAATGACAAAATAGCTCTCTTAGTATTTAAAACAACAATTACATTAAATAATTTTGTCATTGGTCACTGGTCAGGTGGTCACTGGTCAGGTGGTTATCCTACCAACCCAGAACGCAAAGCCCGAACAGCTGCTTGAGTGCGGTCATCAGCACATAGCTTGTTCAAAATATTTCGGACATGAGTTTTCACAGTTCCAACTGTAATATAAAGCCTTTCCGCAATGACAGCATTACTACAACCTTCCACAATCAATTGTAAGACTTCCAACTCCCTTTCCGTTAGAATGTACGGGTCAATATTTTCCTCTGGTTGTCCCTCCACAGATTCTGAGTTAGTTGCAACACGCTTAGCACTAGCTAAGGATACTTCTGAAGTCGGCGGATTTTGCTGTGCTTGTTGCAGTACAATTCTCGCGATCGCAGGATCGATCCAAGCGTTACCATTGTAGGTGACACGTATAGCTTCAAGTAAATTATCAAATTTGATATCCTTCATGCAGTAAGAATCAGCTCCGGCAGCAAAAGCTGCCAACACAGCTTCTTTATTATCTCGTAAAGTTAAAATCAGTACTTTTGTGACTGGTTCATCCCCACTTGTCGATTTCAAATCTTTTGTGAGCTCAATTCCATCTTTATCTGGTAAACCTATATCGACAATAGCAATATCAGGTCGTAACATCTTTAACATTTTCAATCCATCAGTCGCATTGTTAGCTTCTCCCACAACCTCAATCTCTTCTTTTTGCAATAGCGCTGTCCGAATACCTACACGAGTTAGATCGTGATCCTCAATCAAAACAACACGAATTTTAGTCATGACAATCCTTGCCCCTACACTCTAGCTGTAAGATAGAGTGTACAAGAAAGTTTTAAAAGATGCAGTTGACAAATTTCATCCCTGCGGCGGAAGAAACGTATGTATAGAGATAATTCTATCCTATGAGCGAAATTTTCCCTTCTGCCCTTTGCCTTCTGTCTTCTCCTTGCCCCAATACCAAAATTTCCGGACAAGAAAAAAATTTCTGAGAAAATAGGTTAAAGTTTTATTTTACAAGCGCTGCTCTGGGCACCACAATCGAAGAGACGCGGGGCGTAGAGACACTGCGTAAAGCGGAGAGTCGCTTGCTCCCTTGTTCGGGGCGACGGTCCCAAGCGGAATAAAGCCGCCAATTTCTATAAGTTGACAACGCTTGTTGGGGTTCAATCCCCATCTGAGATCTCCCCGCGCTACTAGCGTCCTACAGTCTCCGCGTCTGTTCCTTGAATTGGAAGTTCCTTAAAATTCTAGTAAAGGCTTATAGAATTAACTTGTCTTCATTTATTGTTCTATATAATTTGCTGTAAAGCTCATATAAAAAAAGCTATGTCTGAACGCAAGAAAGCGTTTTCAATATTAGGGCTACCAGTTCACGTAATGACCGACTATCCAAGCTGGTTGCTCGATCGCCTGCAACAGAGTAAAGGAACTCATGTAGTAACGCTCAATGCAGAAATGACTATGCAAGCAGAGCGACATAACCCCCTTGCGAAAGTGATTCAGAATGCCGATTTAGTCATTCCTGATGGAGCCGGGGTAGTTCTTTATTTGCAGTGGCTGATGTGGCAGAATGTTCAAAGAATCCCAGGTATCGAACTAGCAGAATCACTGTTGCGCGAGCTTGGGAAAAGGAACTCCAATGCAAAAGTATTTTTCTATGGTGGAGCACCTGGGGTAGCTGAGAAAGCGTCCGAATTCTGGACTTCTCAAATCCCAAATTTAAATATAGTAGGTACTCATTGCGGCTTCCATTCAAAAGAAGAAGAAGAACAATTGCAGCAAACTCTTGCCCAACTACAGCCACAATTAATTTTTGTTGGTTTGGGAGTTCCGCGTCAAGAGTTGTGGATCGCTCAAAACCGCCATTTGTGTCCCAACGGTGTATGGATTGGTGTTGGTGGTAGTTTAGATATTTGGTCGGGTTTGAAAACTCGCGCTCCGGCTTGGTTAGGAGATAACAATTTAGAATGGCTTTACCGTCTCTACCAAGAACCTTGGCGTTGGCGTCGAATGTTAGCTCTACCAGAATTTGCTATCAAAGCTTTCGTTTACAGGTTTTTTCGCTCATTAGTTAGTAGTTAGTAGTTACATTCACTGGTCACTGGTCACTGGTCACTGATTTATTTTGATATTCCCAGGCAAAACCTGGGAATACTTATTTTGTACTGACTTTTAGTGTTAGCTTTATGAATTCTTTACGGCTTTATAAAAGTTTGACCCTAACAGAGTACATAAAGTACCGATCGAAATCGATGTGAGGAGTGTTTGTGCTTCATGAAAACTGCTGTAACAACTAAAGAAACTACTGACCAGTCCGTACAGGCTCAAAACAGCAAAACTAAACAGCCCAATGATACAACTGAAGTTGTAGTACAGTTGCGCTCTGTCTCAAAAACCTATGCTAACGGTTGTCACGCTCTCGTAGACGTAAATTTAGAGATTGCAAAGGGAGAATTTTTATTCGTTACAGGTTCGAGCGGTTCTGGTAAATCTACTCTTTTAAAAATGCTTTATGGCGATGAGAAACCTACGCAAGGGCACGTAATTGTTGATGGATATGATGTAACAAATTTACGAGGCGATGGCTTATCAAGCATTCGGCGTCGTATTGGCGTTGTGTTTCAGGACTATAAATTGATTCTACAAAGAACAGTCGCGGAGAATATCACAGTCGTATTGCAAGCTCAAGGGTATACACGTAAAGAGATTCAACGACGTTTAGAACCCACTTTGAAACTAGTCGGTTTGCTTTCTAAAGCAGACTGTTTTCCCGACCAACTTTCTGGAGGCGAGCAACAACGAGTGAGCATAGCTAGAGCAATAGTTGCAACGCCACCAATTATTCTCGCCGATGAGCCAACTGGAAATCTCGACCCGGATAATTCTTGGCAAGTTATACAAATTCTCCAAAAATTAAATTCTTTTGGAGCTACAGTCATTGTTACAACTCATGACGAGCAGTTAGTCCGGCGATGTAACCGCCCTGTGGTTCAAGTTCAACATGGAAGATTATATAGAAAATGTTAGGGGTTAGTAGGGGCGCAATGCCTTGCGCCCGTACAGTAATTAGTGGTTAGTAGTTATTTGCCTACCCTACCAACTAACAGTAAGTAGGGCTATGCCGCACAAAAGCCTTATGTGGTGGGCTTTAGCCCTACCTACTAATGACAAATGACCAATGACAACTAACTAATAACAAAAACTAAAGTCATCAAGAGTAAATTGACCGTCAAAAGCGCTAAAGGTTACGCGGTGAATCCCAGTTGCTGATACAGATAATAGGGTGTTGGGAGATGTCGCCTCATCAGAATTAGCAAGGTTAGCTCCTGGAAGTATTGTTTGAGCAAGCAGTTGATTTTCGCGATCGTATGCTGACATTATTAACCTTTGCGAACTTGTGACAAAAGTACTGACAAAGTAAACCGGATGTAAAAAAGTTGCTTCTAAAAATCCGTTTTTAGGAGAACCCATTAAGACAGTCAAACCAGAGTGGGTAGGAAAGGCTGGGTTGGAAGGCTGTATTGCTATACAATTTTTAAATTTAACGCCCCACTGCTCATACTGACGTTCTACAACTTCAAAACATCTTAAATCCTCCAAATTTAAATAGATACAGGTAGGTACATCAACTACTTCATTCTTGACAGTTGATTTTCTTTGAGTCTGTGAATTAGAATCTACAATTTGATTTGGGAAATCAAAGTCGTTAATAGTAAATTTACGGTCTTCTAAACTCAGCATTTGTTCCAAGTGAAGACTAGCCTGTGTTACCACGACACCCCGCCTTGTCATTTCTTAGAGAACAGTTAGATTATTTATTACATAGAATGTCATCTGAAGAATGAAGTGAAAAGTATGAAATATGAAATCTAAGCAAAGCTTTAGACTATAAACGATGAAGTCTTCGTCGATGGGACTTTACCTTTTCTTTATCTACTTTCTCATACATTCTTTAACTAGGAATCAGTGACCCTTCGGGTTCACCCTCCGGGTTCGCCAGTCGCCAGGGCGCGGGAAACCCGCCTCATGCGCGCTGGACTCACCAGTCCCCAGGGCGCGGGAGACCCCTCCGGGTTCGCCAGTTCCCTACGAAAGGAAACCTTTCTGCAGGACTGGTCTCACTGCCTACAGGGCTGGACTCACCAGTGACCAGTGACTAATTCAAACAACTATAGTGGTTTTCAATTGGATGCAATACATAAAAAAGTTATGGAACCGCAGACGAACGCAGACGAACGCAGATAAATTTGTACTTCATTCAAGTGAGAACCGCTATATTTACAATACCTGGAAAGTTCACAAATATCAGTAATGTTTCTGGGATGATAACATAAAAAGTTACTAAATAAATTCTACCTACAGTTTCATTTGCTACCAGTAAATTACCTGATATAATAATATTTGCCAATAGAATAAGCTTTATGCGTAGAAAAAACTGATATTAATTACAAGTAATATAATGTATAGATTTTACAATTATGTCTAGATTCTGATGAGTAGTAGGTAGATTGCATCCTCCTAAAGAGGTAGGTCAGAGTCAAGAACAGAGTGGAACACTGGAAGTAAGTTGGTGGTTATTGGTTAATAGTTAGTAGTTGTCACTAACCACCAATCACTAATCACTAACCACTAACTAAGATTTATGTATCAACCAATAGGATTTGAGCAACGTTCTCTAGTGACTTCATTAGGTATCATGACTTACTATACTAATGAAGGTGAGCTTTGGCAGGATAACACTGAAAAGGAAACTTTGGTGTTTTTGCACGGTTTTGGAGGTGGATCGTCTGCGTATGAATGGTCAAAAGTATACCCGGCATTTGCGGCAGAGTACCGTATTATTGCACCCGATTTGATAGGTTGGGGGAGATCGGAGCATCTAGCACAAAGTTATAAAATAGAAAATTATTTAGATACTATCCGAGAATTTTTGCAAAAAACTTGCGATAAGCCGGGTACGGCTTGCGCTAAGAGCGATCGCGCTGTGACAGTCATAGCTTCTTCTCTGACAGCAGCGTTTACAATTAGAGTTGCGATCGCTCATCCTGAATTATTCAAATCCCTCATTCTGACAACGCCCGCAGGGCTTGCTGACTTTGGCGAAGATTATTCTCGCAGTCTATTTGCTCAGATAGTAAGCATACCTATAGTTGACACATTGCTGTACAACACGGGAATTGCGACAAGTGGAGGTATTCGCAACTTTTTAGAAAGAAGGCAGTTTGCTCAACCTAAGCGGATATACGAAGAAATTGTCAATGCTTACTTAGAATCTGCACAGCAACCCAATGCGGAATATGCAGCTTTGTCTTTTGTGCGTGGGGATTTATCCTTTGATTTATCACTCTACATCGAACAATTAACAACTCCGAGTGCGATTATTTGGGGGCGAAAATCTGAATTTACAGGTCCAGAAATTGGTCGGCGCTTTGCCCAAATGAATCCGAAAGCCATTCGTATTTTTCAACAACTCGACGATGTAGGATTAACACCACAGTTAGAACTACCTGCAGTCACAATTGGTTTAATCCGAAAATTTTTGCCTCTTTTAAACCAACAATCGGTTTAGAATGAGAACCCACTATAAAATCTATCCACTAAAATCGATATGTCACAGCAACCTACACAGCGCCTAGTACGCCGAGGCAGAATATTTCCAGAACATACAATTCCACTTGAAGAATTAGCAAAACGTAAAGCTGAAAGACAAGAACGTTACCAGCGTTGTCGTCAAGTCTTTGACAAAGTTCGTGACGAGTTAATAGCTGACCATTACAACTGGTTTATGAGTGTTGAGCCAAATAGTGGTGACTATATTATCGATGCAGAGGAAGATGTCTTAATGAAAAAATCTCGTCAGCGATATCCTTCCAGCAAGCTTGTGATTTTTCAGATTAATGAGACAGGAGCTTGTGGCATGATATGATTTCAGGAAAATTCGGCAATATAGGAGAATTATTTTTTGAAATCAGTTTGATGACAGCAGATGGAGAACTATTCTCAGTTGATACACTGCTCGATACTGGATTTACAACGGGTTGGTTAGCACTTAATACCCAAGATATTGATGCATTAGGGTGGCTTATTATTGACTTTGAACGTACTATGATAACAGCCCAAGGTGAAACGACTTTTGACCTTTATGAGGGAAAAGTAATACTAGATGAAATTGAGTATACAATTCCAGTTCATGTTGGAGAGGAAGTGTCAGAAACTTTGATGGGTTTGCAATGGCTGAGAACACAAAGATTAAAGGTGGATGAAATTCAAGGATTGCTAACACTAGGGTCTCACTGAAAATGGGAGCATCCCAATTTGGAATAAACACCAAGAGCGATTAAAATCGCAGCTATACAAACTAAGTCCCTTCGGGTTCGCCAGTCGCCAGAGCGCGGGAAACCCCTCCGGGTTCGCCAGTTGCCTGGGCGCGGGAAACCCTCATAGGCGCACTGGTCTCACCGCCTGTAGCGTTGGACTCACCACCTACATGGACTAATTAATATGAAGTCCACGTAGGTGGACTTGGTTTGTATAGCAAGAGAATTCTATTCTGAGGGTAATTTTGCACTCGTAGGGATGCTCCCTTGAAAATTAAGGACTACTGGTGAAATTATAGCCGCCTGCTGTTATCTCAAGAGTCCCTTGTTTCCAACCTTGGTAAATTAGGGTTTTCTTACCAAGAGTATTTTGGTAAACAGCGTAATGCTTTCGCCAATCATGCAAATTTCCATTGCGCCAAACTTTTGGTAATCCTTGAGATTGATGCTGAAGTTGCACCTTTCCCGAAATACCTTTATATTCAACAGTTTTGTTGCTAATTTCACTTAAGTTCAAGCGAGATTGACTCAGTACAAATTGTTGAAATTTATCCCAACTACCGTATGTTTCTTTCTCTCCTATCTCCAAAGCAAATCCGCTAATCTTGTCATTACCCATAGCAGTTATAATTTGATTATCGGGGTATTTCTTGAAAATTTTCTCAGTTGCTGCACTGTTAATTCCTTCAATTTTTAAATTAATAGGTGTCAATGCTAACCATGTCTTTTCATAACCAAGAAAAGTCACTCCTTTTTTAGTTTCTAACTTAACAGACTTTGGTACAAAAAACTGAAATGGTGCATTGGGGCGATCGTTAAGCCAAATAATTAAATTACGGTATTGAGCAATGCGATCGCCACCAATAGACGAAGAAGAGATTTGAGTTGGATCTGTTCCTGTTGCTGCAATAAAATAATCAACACCACGCTTAGAATTAAACGCCATCATCTTAAAACCATTCCAGTCACCCCCAGAACCTCGAGCTAAAGTTCCTATTTGGAAGGTATTTCCAAAATATAGAGTTTCGTAAAATTCTGGTGCAGCATCACCACCCGGTTTCCAATTTTCATAAGTTGGTTTGGAATTCAGCAATTCAAGTGGCTTTTGAAATTGCTTTCGTGCTAAGGCAACAACTGCTGAAGGTGGACGATAGGTGCTAGTTATTAAATGTACTAAGTCAGGTGAAGGATTGGGATCTGCAAGAGGAGAATCGCCAAAGTACAACCCCAATTCATGAGTAGCTAAAGAACACCAAACACAGTTTCCCTGGTTGTAATCGCGTTTGGAAGGACCGCCAAATCCACCCCGCCAATATTTAATAGCACCAGAAGTCAAAGACCAATCCAACACGGATTTTGCCAGAGATTTGACTTCAGGGTCTTTGGCAAAATCATAGAGGTTGACATAAGTTGAGATGGTGTGTCCCAAATAGTTTTCGGAATCCCACTCGCCCTGTCCTATTTGGTAAAGAATACGAACATTTCTTTGAATACGTTCTTTATAAAGCTTGCGAGTAGCTTCATTTCCTGTTTCTTCAGCAAATAAGTACACAGAAACTTCTCGCATTGCCCTTAAATTATCTGTGTTCCGACAGTCTACCCAGGTATCGCAATTATCTTTTGGCCAAAACTGCTGTCTGTTGGGAAAGCGTCGTGTCAGTGGATCTACCTCTGTCCACAGTTGCATTGCCCGTTTCATTCTCTGTCGGTAGGATGGATCGAGGTACTTACCAAAGTAAAAGTATTTGCGAACTTGACCTTTGAGAGTAAAACCAGAGTAAAAATCAATTCCTAACGTATGAGCGTGACTTTTAGAATCTGCATCTTCAGATTGTAAAAAGGAAATAGCCTTTTCTCGGTTTCCGGCAAGAAAATCAATCATTGCCTTAGGATAGGATCTCTTTTCACTCTCAAAAGATGTAGTTCCGTATTTGCTGTCAGTCAATTTTGTTAAGGCTGCTTGAGACCGCAACTGAAACTCTTTTTCCATTTCTGGCGTCCACTGATTTTCTGCTTTAACCAGAGTGCAGCCAATTGGAAGACATATTAATGATATGACAATAGTTTTTATCATGATTGTTAGTTGTTGTTTGTAAGTTGTTGGTTGTTAGTTGTTAGTTGTTGAAATCAACTAGCCACTAACCACTAACTACTAACCACTAACCACTAACTCATTTATCCTGCAACCTGACATCAATGACAGTGCTGTTAAAATTGTAGTTAAAGCCGTCTAACTCAATTGGCATACCAATTTTAACTTTACTATTACCTAACACTGGTCCCTCTGGTGTCACTTGGGCTTTGCCTTGTAAAGTCAAAAGCATATCAGTGCTGTAATTATTGGATTTGATATCTGGTAATTCTTTTAGGGAACCGTCAGGTTGAGGAACTATAACTGTTCTTGGTAGTACTTTAACCGATTTAATATCAATCGTGCCATAGGGTTGATTGCGGATAATCACTTTAGTCTTACCACCTTTTTCAAACCCGCGTGCGAACAACTGTTCCGGATCGCGAACGTTTAACCCCCGAACAACCAAGTCTACTTCCATAGGTACTGTTTTACTACCAACTTGGGCAACAGAACCAGAACCACCAGGAAATAGGAAAATACCGAATATAACCAGCAAAATGACAAGTAAAGCACCGAAATCGAGAATGCTGATTTTACCGAATAAACGACCTTTGGAATCTAAAATAGCCATAACAAGTTTTTCTGATAATGGTAGCAGTATATCTTTAGTAAGAATGCAGCACTTTCATCTATTTTGCCGGACGAAAAATTATTGGGCGCTGCGATCGTGCAATAGTCTATCACAACGAGGGAGTAGGGAGTAGGGGGTAGGGGGTAGGGAGTAGGGACAAGGTAGACAAGGTAGACAAGGTAGAAGTGCTAATTCCCCAGTTCCCAGTCTCCAGTCCCCATTCCTACCATGCAACTCATAAAGAGAGAAATTCGTCACATAGTTTTACTTCTACTCAAATTCTTTTGAAACCGGATTGTTATGAACAGGAACCGCTTTTCTACAAACTCTCGTTATTGGCGACGGAATTGGTTTTATCCGTTAATTTCCTTAACAGTAGCTTTAAGTTTGTGCTTAAGTACACCCGTAAAAACTTGGGCGGGGATTGAGCGCTGGGTACCAACATTAATACAAGGCGTACAAGTTATTCAACTTTCTAACATATCCTCTCGTCAAGAAGTTGAGCTTGGCAAGCAGATGAATCAACAGCTAGGTCGTGAAGTGAGATTCTATCGTAACTCGGCAATTAGCGATTATGTGGAACAAATTGGCAGACGATTAGCTGATAACAGCGATCGCAGCGACTTGCCTTTTACCTTTCAAGTTGTTGAGGATAACAGCATCAATGCTTTTGCCACAACTGGAGGATTTGTATACGTTAACACGGGCTTGATAAAAGCTGCAGACAATGAAGCGGAATTGGCAAGTGTAATAGCTCACGAAATTGGTCATATTGGCGGAAAGCATTTGGTCAAGCAAATGCGACAAAGAGCAATTGCAGGTGGTGTAGCATCAGCTGCTGGGTTAGATCGTTCTCAAGCAGTGGCTATCGGTGTAGATTTAGCCTTGAACCGTCCGCGCAGTCGTGAAGATGAATATGATGCAGACAAAAGAGGCTTGAGAACTTTAACACGCAGTGGTTACGCTCCATCTGGCATGGTTTCTTTTATGCAAAAACTTTTGAAACAGAGTTCTGGAACTCCTTCATTTTTGAGCACTCACCCCGCAACAAGCGATCGCATTAAGGCACTTGAAAGTGCCATAGCCTCCCAATCTAGTAGTGGTGGCGCGGGTTTGGATAAAGCAGCTTACCAAGCAAAAACCAGAGCGTTACGTTAGTTTTGGGGATTGGCGGGGGATTGGCGATTGGGGATTGCTACTAACAACTAACCAATAACAATTAACTACCAACAACTAACCCCTAACCTTAACCCTGAATCCCTCTAGATTGACAATTGCCGATGCCTCTTCTAGTGGTAGAGTGCGGAGGCATTTGTCTAAAACATTAATTTGGTAGACTAATTGATTTGTGATGTCGAGTGCTGTCAACCAGCCACTTCGTGGATGATAAGCACCCGTATCTATATCCAACCATCCTTTGCCTTGCGCTATCTGACCGGGTAGAATTCCTGGCAAAGTAAAGGTGATTGTATGACCAACAATAATTAATTTATCAGCAAAATAGGGTTCATCTATACTGTGAAATTTGTCTCGCACCCAGCACATTTGGTCGGCAGTTTGTTCTACAAGGGGAATTGAGGGATCGACTCCCGCATGAGCTAGCAAAATATCTCCTAAGTCTATATATATAGGTAAAGCTCTTAGCCATTCCACATGGTCTTCAGGAATTGTGGCTTGTTTATAACTAGCAACTGTTGCTTGTCCGCCACTACACAGCCATGCTTGTACTATTGATGTCGGTGCTTGTCCGCTAGTTAAAATATTTAATAACATATGTTCGTGATTGCCCAAAACGCATTCGTAGTGATTGTTCTTCACAAAATCCACGACTTGCGAGCTTTGAGGTCCGCGATCGATTAAATCTCCGAGAAAATATATCTTATCGTCTGATATGGGGGCGATCGCATCTAACAAAGTCATCAAACTTTCGTAGTGACCATGCACATCCCCAATAATTATCCGGCGGTAGCTAGTTGCGCTCATTAGATCTGTGTTTTGATCGCTTTGTATAATACTTGTGCTACAGTTCAAGCTAAATTGATTTCGTAAATACGAGTTACAAACAGCTGAAAAAGTTATTGTATTTACAGCAGTTTTCACCTAAATGAACCGCACTCTGCTCTTGTGGTACGGGCGTCCTCGCCTGTATTAGAAGACGGGCGAGGACGCTCCGCAGTCGCCTCAACGGGGGGCTTTGGGGCCCCCTCTGGGGAACTCGGGGCCCCCACGAAGTGGGGATAAGGGGCAAGGGGGGAGACCCTCCGCAGTTGCTTCAACGGGGGGAACCCCCGCAACGCACTGCTCTCCGCACGGTGAGCCAGCGCTGCAGGAGGGTTTCCCGAACTCACAGCGACTGGCGAACCCCGAACGCGAGTGCGTCTCCGCGCTTGAGATAGGGGCGCTGCTCTCCGTACCACAATTAGGTGGTCTATCTACTTAAAAATGGCTGTAAGGTCATTATGCCCATATGTGGTTAAGATGTGTCACAGTAGGAATAAATTTGTTAGTTGTTGGTTGTTAATGGTTAGTTGCTTCCAACCACTAACTCTTCATTAATGTTTAACAGTCATGGGAAGGCGAACAACAAAAACTGAGCCTTCTCCTGGCTCGCTTCTAACAGTAATTTCACCTCCCATCATTTGGCAAAAGTGACGGCTAATTGCTAACCCTAGTCCAGTTCCGCCATATTTTTTAGTCGTAGAGGCATCTCCCTGAGTAAAGGGTTGAAATAACTGCTGCTGTTGGTGATATGTCATACCAATTCCACTATCTTCAACTGTAAAAGTGATAATCCTGGTAGAACCATTTTCACGCAAGCCCTGTTTGTCTTTCTCTATCAAAAGTTTAACTTTGCCATTTTTAGTAAATTTAGCAGCATTACTTAATAAGTTATACAGAACTTGTCTGAGCTTTGTCTGGTCGGTATGCATCACGCCAAGTTCTTCTTCAAAATAAACTTCTAGAACATTGCCATTTTTTTCTACCAACGGCTTGACTGTCATCACAATATTATTAAGTAATGTTGCTAGTTCAAATGTTTCAGGGTAAAAGGTCATTTTCCCCGCTTCAATTTTTGAAAGGTCGAGGATATCGTTGATCAGTGTTAGTAAATGCCTTCCCGCGCCGTTGATCGATTCTAAGTCACTGATAAAATCTTCTGCCATACCAAAATCAGCTGCATCATCTTTGAGCAGTTGACTCAAACCGATAATGGCATTTAATGGCGTGCGTAACTCGTGGCTGATGTTGGCAAGAAATTGGCTTTTTGCTTTACTAGCTGCTTCTGCAAGTTCTTTTGCTTGTTGTAGTTCTTTAGTCCGTTCGGAGACTCTTTCAATTAAACGGTTTAGAGATTTAGCTAGTAAACCAATTTCATCTTCAGTGCTAACTGGTGCTCGCAGATCGAAGTTAGATTTTTTTGCCACCTGTTCTGCTACTTGTGTCACGAGAATGACTGGTTCGGCGATGGCTCTGGAAGTCCGCCAAGCTATAATTGCGGCGATCGCGACTGATAGGAGCATACTGACTATCACAATTAACCGCTCGACTCCTTTTGCCAAGTCTACGTCTCTTTCTATTTCTTGCTCTTGTTCTTCTGCTGTCTGCAAAATATTACTCAATTGCAGGCGTAACTGCTCGAGCCGGATAGCTGTTTCGCCACCCATGATTTCTAGTAATTGCTCTTGTGCTGCGGAAGTGTTTTGTGGCTGTTGAGGCTGCTTTTCCAGCTGTTGTATAACGGCTTCTATTTGCCAAATATAGGAATCTAAATTACTTTCATAATCTTGTATGAGGGTTCGGAGAGTACTTTCGGTAGCTGCTAACTTTCCGGGTTTGCTGTCTAAAAATTCTATAATTCGTTTTTGTATACCTTTCGCTTCTTCAAAATTCCTAAACAGGTTATCTCTTTTGTCAGACAACCGTTCTCGATCTTTGATTACAGCAATTACGTTCGAGCTGTGTAACTGTACGCCTGTTAAAGCATTCCTATATTTAGCCAGCATCTGTGTCTGATACCGAGCATGAGTCAATTGCCCAGTCTCTATTCCTCGATAGTAGTTAGCGATCGCTACACCAGTCAGAGAGCCTAAAAAACCAATGCCAATCGCTAAAAAGTAGCCATAGCCAATTTTTTGATGAATTTTCCAAGAACTAGCTTTGAGTTTCCCTCGGGAGGGAAATTCGATAGTTGGGAGTTCGTCGGTAGAGGGCGGATCGGCTGACACTTGTTTTTTTTCTATATTGCTGTCAACAGAGGTTGGTTTTTGAGTTTGCATACCTCAAATTCTCCTTGCCCTCCTACAAAAAACTGTGTATCTATATAGATGTTGCAATTTTCTTAATGAACTTGCGATTGACAACTATTACTTTATCTTTTTTTTTCTCAAAATTCAGGCAATTATTCACTTTAGACTTTGGGCGATATTTGTTAAATAAAGGCTAAGTTTCAAAGATTTCTTATGAATTTTTTATGAAGTGCCTTTATTTTTTCAAATGACGCGCTACTCATCAATTGGAGCTATAGTATTTTTGCGGGTGGAGGGAATGTAAAATTTTATAATAAATTTACTTTTTCTTGGCTTTATTTTGCTACAATTCAGCCTTCAACTAACCTCGTCCCACGCGAGCGCAAGCTGCTATTTACCTGTAAGTATTTATTCTTTTCATACTAGTAACTATTATGGTTGGCATGTCCTCCATTATATGAGAGCGATCGGGATATGCACATTTTTAACAGTTATTGAGTACAAACAAAAGACTTCTCAATAAAAAATATCTAATTTGTAATATTGTGAGACTTTGTAATATTGTGAGACTTTGTAATATTGTGAGACTTTGTAATATTGTGAGACTTTGTAATATTGTGAGACTTTGT